>JACCZQ010000544.1 GCA_013695905.1 Chthoniobacterales bacterium | reverse complement strand
CCGCGCGTTCCGGTACCTCGATGCCGGCGAGCTTCTCGACGCTGAGCGCGTAGGCCCAGTTATTCGTCAGCGAGCAAAAGTAATCGAGCCGATCCGTATAAGGCATCGAGCCGAGATAGCTCGTGCGCTCGCCGATCTGCTCATGATTCCGATGGAGATAACCGAAGACCGGCTTCAGTTTCGTCACGATCTCGCCATCGAGCGTGACGTTCATGCGGAACACCCCGTGCGTGGAGGGATGCTGCGGCCCCATCGAAATCTCGAGCAGCTCGCCATCGAGCCGCGAGGTCATCCCTGGCGGTGGTGCTTCCGTGAGTTCTTGAAAGCCGGTCGTCATCTGGGTGCAGGTGTGGTATCCGCAGATTTCGCAGATGGCCGCAGATTGGAAACGCGAGACAAGAATCTGCGGAAATCTGCGGACCGTTTCATTGCGGCGTCAAAGCCTCCGCGCCATCCACCTGCGGCCGCGCCGGGTAATGCTCCTTTGCCCGCTCCAGCACCTCATCGTGCGGTGTCGGCTCGTATTCGAAATCATCCGGCGGTACATAATCTTTCCGCATCGGAAAGTCGGTGAACTCATCCCACATCAGAATCCGCCGCAGATCAGGATGCCCATCAAACCTGATTCCGTAGAGGTCAAAGATCTCCCGCTCCTGAAACTCCGCGCTCCGATATACCGGCGTCAGCGACGGCAGCCGCGCCCCATCCCCGCGATTCGCCGTGCGGAGCCGCACCACCGCCGGGCCGTGCTTCAGAGCGATCGAGTAGAGGTGATACACCGCCTCCAGATAACCGGGGATATTCTCCCCCGTCGTCTGGTTCACCTCCTTCTCCTCGCCCTCGACGATCTGCTTCACCTTCACCGTCTTCTTCACCGTGCGATCGAGCCAATCCACACCCGTCGCATTCGAGCAAAAGTCGAGCTGCAGTTGCGGGTCGTCGCGGAGGAACCGCACCACCTCCACCGCGTGTTCGTGATCGAGCAACAGCGACGGCTGGTTTGCTGGACCGGGGTTTGGGATGATCTCGAGCTTCGCGCCTGACACGGCGGCTTCGGCGCGGGTTTTGATTTGGGCGAGGTCCAGCAAAGTTAAATGGGTTACAAGGGTTACAAGGTTACAAAGGGAGCGGTTGAAGCGGCTCCGATTCGGTCTCTTCTTCTTCGCCTTCCCGGACCGACGTAGCGCGGCTGCGCAGATATCGCATGTAGCCGTTGATCAGTGCGAGGACGTCGCGGGCGGTATCTTTCAGCCGCTCCACTTCCGCCGGTCCGAGGTAATTCTCGTCTGCGCAGACGTTCAGATCGTCCACTAGCTCCTGTAAAGAGCCGCGGGAGTGTAGGAAGAACCGAATCTGGTCGGGATAATGAAAGCGGCCATGTCCCTCAGCCATGTTGTTGGTGAGCGACACCGCCGCACGCCGAATCTGATCTGCTAACGCAAACTTTTCGAACTCCGTCAATTCCCGCGCAACGGCATACATCTCCTTACGGAAGCCGCGCGCCATCTTATAAACCTCGAGGTCCTCGAACGTCTGAAACGCCCCGCGTTCGTCTGCTCCCTTTGTAACCTTGTAACTCATGTAACTTTTTTAACTCTGTCTTGCCACCACCGGCGGCCGAAAGATGTCGTCGTTTTTCGCCGGCACCAGATCATGCTCACCAAACTCCGGCACCGGGAACTCACTCGGCCGCTCCGGCTCGAGAAAATCGGCGCGCCCTGTGCCGCTAAGCTTCTGCCCATCGATCTTCCGCTGCAGCTCCATGAAAGCATGCAGCAGCGCCTCCGGCCGCGGCGGGCAGCCCGGAATATAGACATCCACCGGGATAAACCGATCCACCCCCTTCAGCACGTTATAACCCTGCTTGAACGGCCCGCCGGAAATCGCGCACGCGCCCATCGCGATCACGTACTTCGGGTCCGGCATCTGGTTGTAGAGCCGCACGATCTGCGGCGCCATTTTCTTCGTCACCGTGCCGGCGACAATCATCAGATCCGCCTGCCGCGGCGACGGCCGGAAAACCTCCCCACCGAACCGCGCGAGATCATATTTCGAAGCCGCGGTGGCGATCATCTCAATCGCGCAACAGGCGAGGCCGAACTGCAGCGGCCAGATCGAATTGCGCCGGCCCCAGTTGTAGAGGTCGGACAGCGACGTCACCCAGATGCCCTGTTTCTGCAGCTCACTCCGGAGCCCTTCATCCACGCCGTTGCTCATCGTATTCTCGCCCAATCTAGACACCCTTTGCTCCACGCCCAAACAAGTCCTTCGATCAGCAGCAGCAGGAAAACGAGGATCGCGATGAACGCGCCCACCGGCAGCCCGGTAAACGCCACTGCAAACGGCACGAGAAACACCGCCTCCACGTCGAACACCAGGAAGATGATGCAATAAACATAATACTGGGAGCGGAACTGCACCCGCGCCTCGCCTAACGACTCCATCCCGCACTCATAGGTGGCGTTCTTCGCCGGCCCCGGCTTTGGCGGTTGGAAAAAACGACGCCACAGCCAGGCCAGCGCCAGCGGCGCGAGTGGGAAGACCAGCGCCACGCCGATGAAGATGGCAAGGAACAGGTACGGATTAGGCGTCATCGAGCAGCTCCCATGCAGAAGAATTTAGCCACCGATAGACACGGATGAAACACGGATTGAGCGAAAGGAACTCTCCTCTTCATCCGTGAAAATCCGTGTTCATCCGTGGCAAATTTCATCAACAATTAACGACTGCCCCTCATCCTAACCTTCTCCCCGAGGGAGAAGGAACTCCCTCTCCTTGTGGGAGAGGGCAAGGGTGAGGGTGCTTTCTGCGTGCCATTGAGTCTGTCATGTCGACCGGAGTGGAGACATCTCTAACTAGCTCCGAGACCGAGCGTGACGAGCGGATTAGAGATTCCTCCACTTCGCTGTGCTTCGGTCGGAATGACAGTCCGACCGAGCGGGAAGCTGTCGCGACGCGCGCCATCACACCACACCGGGATCCATCCTCGCATTCTCCACCATCAGCCAACCGTCGATAGCCTCGCGAATATTGCTGCGCACCTCGTCGATCGTCTCTCCCTGCGAGACACAGCCCGGCAGCGCCGGAACGTCAGCCCAGAAACCACCTTCTTCCGCAGCGTGGATGAGCACCTTTAGAGTCACGGCAGGATCGTAGCGGTTCTCCAGAAACGGTGCAATACAGCAGGCGTTATCGGCGATCTCCTAAGCAGAGGAATTTGGCCACGGATAGACACGGATGAAACACGGAGTGAGCGAAAGGAGCTCTCCTCTTCATCCGTGAAAATCCGTGTTCATCCGTGGCTAAATTCCTCCCCCTTTGAGCTACACCACACCCTGATCCATCATCGCATTCGCCACCTTCAGGAACCCGGCGATGTTCGCGCCGTTCACGTAATTGCCCGGCGTGCCGTATTTTTCGGCGGTGTTCTGGCACACCTCGTGGATCGTTTTCATGATGTTGAAGAGCCGCGCGTCCACTTCCTCGCGCGTCCAGGAAATGCGCATGCTGTTCTGCGCCATCTCCAGGCCGGACGTCGCGACGCCGCCGGCATTCGCCGCCTTCCCCGGCCCGAACAAAATCCCCGCGTCCAGGAATTGTTCGATGCCTCCGATGGTCGTCGGCATATTTGCACCTTCGGAGACAACGAAGACTTTGTTCCGCAGCATGTTCGTTGCATCTCGTTCGTTGATCTCGTTCTGCGTGGCGGAAGGAAAGGCGCACTCCGCCGGGTGATTCCAGAGCGGGTTGTGATCCGCTGTCGGATCGAGCGGCGTGTAAACTGCACCGCTGAATTTCTCCGCGTATTCCGAGATGCGGCCGCGGCGGTTATTCTTCAGATCCATGACAAACCCGAGCTTCTCCCGATCGATCCCCGCCTCGTCATAGATGTAGCCGCTGGAATCCGACAGCGTCACCGCCCGCGCGCCTAACGAGATCAATTTATCGACCGTGTATTGCGCGACGTTCCCGCTCCCGGAAACGAGACAGGTCTTCCCCTTCAACTCCTGCTTCCGCGTCTTCAGCATCTCCGCCGCGAAATAGACCGCGCCGTAACCGGTCGCCTCCGGGCGAATGACAGAGCCGCCCCACGTGAGCCCTTTGCCGGTCATCACGCCGGTGAACTCATTCCGCAGCCGCTTGTACATCCCGAAGAGGTAGCCGATCTCCCGCGCGCCGACGCCGATGTCGCCCGCCGGCACGTCCGTGTCGGGCCCGATGTGGCGGAACAGCTCGCACATAAACGCCTGGCAAAACCGCATCACCTCCGCATCCGATTTCCCCTTCGGATCGAAGTCCGCGCCGCCCTTGCCGCCGCCCATCGGCAGCGTGGTGAGCGCATTCTTAAACACCTGCTCGAATGCGAGGAATTTCAGGACCCCGAGATTCACCGTCGGATGAAACCGGAGCCCGCCTTTGTAGGGGCCGATCGCGCTGTTCATCTGGATGCGAAACCCGCGATTCACGTGCAGCTCGCCGCCGTCGTCCTGCCACGCCACGCGGAACATCACCACGCGTTCCGGTTCGATGATCCGCTCGAGCAGCTTCGCTTTCCGAAACTCCGGATGCCGCTCCAGGACCAGCGAGAGCGACTCCGCCACCTCGAAGACAGCCTGATGGAACTCCGGTTCCACCGGATTCCGGGCCTTCACCTCGGCCATGAGCTGTGCAACGTAATCGTTCACGTGTCCGTTAGCCCGCTGCGGACAGCGCGCGCTGCTACGATATCTCCGCTCGCCGGAGGAAACAGAAGCTAAAAGTTTGAGAATCGTCGGGCACCGGAGCGATTCAGTCTTGCTTAAAAAAAGCCGCCTCGCTTTCCTTCAGCACGGATGGCCGGCGAATTCCTCGACCAGATTTTCGTCCGCACGAAGGAATGGATTCTCTCGTTCCTGGCGGGCGCGCCGGAGTGGCTCACCCCGATCGCCTCCAGCCTCATCAACATCTCCGCGATGCTCGGCGTTTTCCTCGCGCTCTTCGCGCTGATGTCGTTGCTGGAGCGGAAGATTCTCGGCCGCATCCAGAACCGCTACGGCCCGAACCGCGTCGGTCCCATGGGGCTGCTGCAGCCGGTCGCGGACGGCATCAAAATGTTGATCAAAGAAGACATCGTCCCGGATCGCGCCGACAAGGTGGTGCATTTCCTCGCGCCGATCATGGTGACGGTGCCGACGATTCTCGCCCTCGGCGTCATCCCGTACGGGCGAAACATGACGCCGTTCTCCATCGATGCGGGCATTCTTTTCTTCTTCGCGGTCGGCTCCGCGACGGAGCTGGCGGTCTTCATGGCCGGCTGGGGCAGCAACAACAAGTTCTCCATGCTCGGCGCGATGCGTGCGATCGCGCAGATGGTGAGCTACGAGCTGCCGCTGCTGATCACGGTGCTGCCGGTGGTGATGATCGTCGGCTCCCTCACGCCCGATATGATCGTGGCGGCGCAGAGCGGCTACACATTTGGCGTGCTGCCGCACTGGTTTGTCTTTACGCCATGGGGTGCGGCGGCGTTTCTGCTCTTCTTCGTCTCCGGACTGGTGGAGTCGAATCGCACCCCGTTCGACGTGCCGGAAGGTGAATCGGAGATCGTCGCCGGCCACATGACGGAATACTCCGGCTTCAAATACGCCATCTTCTTTCTGGCAGAATACTTCGGCATTTTCGCGATCAGCGGCCTCGCGGTCACGCTCTTCCTCGGCGGTTGGCACGCGCCCATCGCGCTGCTGCAGTTTATCCCCAGCTGGATCTGGTTTTTCGTGAAGCTGGGCGCGCTCCTGTTCGTCTTCGTCTGGATCCGCGGTACGCTCCCGCGCATGCGCGTGGATCACGTGATGAATTTCGCCTGGAAATTCATGCTGCCGATGGCGTTCACGTGCATTCTCGCGGCCGCCGTGTGGCACTACCAGGCGCGCGGATTGATGGCGTGGATCTGGTCGTCAGGGATTCTCGTCGTCGCCTACCTCGCGCTCTCGCGGCTCCTCGACGCGGGCAAGAAACTCCGCACGCGCACCTACCGCTTTGCCGAATGAACACCGGCGCTTTTCTCGTCATCGCGGTCCTGACGCTCTCCGGTGCGCTCGCCGCAGCGACGCTGCCGAAGCTCATCCACGCCGCGCTTTTCCTGGTGGTGGCGTTCCTCGGCATCGCGGCGTTTTACTTCTGGTTAGGCGCAGAGTTCGTCGGGCTGGTGCAGGTGTTTGTCTATGTCGGTGCGGTGGCGGTGCTGATCGTCTTCACGATCCTGCTCACGCGGCGGGAGGAAGAGGACACCGGCGGATTGAACTGGGGCGGACTGGTTGTGGCCGTGGCGGTTTTCGCCGGCCTGCTCTGGGCCATCTTCCGCACCTCCACGCTGAACATCGCTGCACCTGCGGTGGAGGCGCTCACCGTCCGTCGGATTGGTGAAGTGCTCATGACCGACTACGTCTGGCCGCTGCAATGCATCGGGGTGCTGCTCACCGC
>JACCZQ010000543.1 GCA_013695905.1 Chthoniobacterales bacterium | reverse complement strand
TTGGCGCGCAGGAAATCGATCGCGCGGAACACATCCTCGACCGCGGCCGGGGACGGAAAGTCGGGCGCTTTGCGGTAGTTGATCGCGGCGACGGCGAACTGCCGCTGCGCGAGGTGGCGATTGATGGCGGGGAGTTGCTGTTTATTGCCGCCGCTCCACGAGCCGCCGTGCACCATCACGATGAGCGGGTGCGGTTCCGCGGAATCGCGCGGCTGGTAAAGGTCGAGCTTGAGCGACTTCTTTCCGAGTGTGGCGTAGGTGTGCTCGGTCACCTGCACGTCGCTCTGGGGCATTCCGCGGAACATCCTCCCAATGCTGAACGGCACCTGCTCGACGTCGCGAGTCTCGCCGAACGCGGAGGTGCAGAGCTCCGGCAATGTCCGCGCGATCCGCGCCGCCTGCACAATCGGCAGCAGAAACAGGAGCAGCGCGAGAGTGGCGAGGGCGGCTCCGAGTTTGCCGATGGTGCCGGCGGGGAAGTTCAGCACCGCCACGACTAGAGAAATGAGCGCCGCCCAATGTGGCCACTCCGTCACCAGGATGGAGACGATCCAAAGCCAGGAAGTTGGCGCGGTGAAGAGCGTCAGCAGCGAGGCGCAGAACAGCAGCAGGGCGAGCGCGAAGGCGGTCCAGCTGAGGAAACGCCGCAGGCCTAACGAGTAACCAATCACCGTCCCAAGGTGAACGTCTCCCCAATTTCGCGCAATGCGATCCGCTCTGGCTCGTGGTCCAGGGCGGCTTCGAAGCGTTCGATCGGCTCGCGAAACGGCTCGGCGCTGAGGCGGAATGTCTGGTGATGCACGGGCAGGATGTGATCGGCACGGGCGGCGTTCGCCATTGCCACCGCCTGCTCCGGCGTGGCGTGGGAGCCGATCCACGGGTCGTAGGCGCCGATCGGCATGATGGCGAGGTCGAACGGCTGCCGCGTGCGCAAGGCAGCGAAGCTGTCGGTCATGGCGGTGTCGCCGCCGCAGATGAGGCGGTGACCGTTTCGCTCCAGCACGTAGCCGTTGTAGCCGCGGTGGAAATCGTGCCGCAACCGCGCGCCCCAATGCCGCACCGGAAACGCGCGCACGTGAACCGCACCGGCTTCTCGTTGCACCTCGACCTCGTCGTTCCACCGCAGCTCGGTCGTGGTTGAGAATGGCATGCGCCGTAGAAGATCGGCAGTGTGTTTGGCCGTGACCGCGGCGGGTCGGCCGGGCAGACGATGGAGAGTGCGAGTGTCGAGATGATCGAAGTGCGCGTGGGAGAGCAGCACCAGGTCGATAGGCGGCAACTCGCGCACGTGCAGCGCTGCGGCGGTGAGGCGCTTCGGGCCGAGGGTCCACCCCGGCAGCCGAATTCCGCAGCGGGGGAACAGCACTGGGTCGGTGATGATCCAGAGGCCGTGGAAGTTTAGCAGCACGGTGGCGTGGCCGAGCCAGGCGGCGGTGAGGGTGTCGTTGCTCCAGCTCGCGGGGTCGGGGCGAGCGGCGGCGGGGAGGAGCGGGCGCAGACTTTCGCGCGTTGATTCTTTCCAAAGGTGCTTCGACCAGCGGCGGATCGGCGTCCGCTTCGGAGGTGGCGCTGGCGCGAGCGTGGGCATGCAGAATAATACGCATGCTGCGGGCAATGCGACTGCTGGCGGAGTGGCGATTTCGCGGCAATCCTGTGGCATGAGCCGCCTCGACGACATTCTGCAGGTGAAGCGGGAGGAGATCGAACGCCTCCGGCCGCATCACGAGGAGCTGCGGCGGGTGGCGCTGCTGCGGAATGATTTCCGGAGTCTGGAGGCGGCGCTGCAGAAGCCGGATCATCTTGCGCTGATCACGGAGGTGAAGAAGGCGTCGCCGTCGGCGGGGGTGATTGCGGAGAATTTTGAGCCGGTGGAGATCGCGAGAAATTACGCGCGGGCTGGTGCGGAAGCGATTTCGGTGCTGACGGATGAGCAGTTCTTCCAGGGGCGGCTGGAGTATCTCAGCGCGATTCGTGAGGCGGTGTCGGTGCCGCTGCTGCGGAAGGATTTCATCCTGGAGGAGGTGCAGATTGCCGAGTCGGCGGCGGCGGGTGCGGATGCGATTTTGCTGATCGTGGCGGCGCTGGATGATGAGCAGCTGGTGCGACTGCTGGACGCGGCGGCGATTTACCAGCTGGATGTGCTGGTGGAGGTGCACACGCTCGCGGAGCTGGATCGCGCGCTGGAGACGGAGGCGAGGATCATCGGGATTAACAATCGGAATCTCGCGACGTTTGAGGTGGATCTCGGCGTCACGGAGAGCTTGAGCGAGCAGGTGCCGCCGGGGGTGGTGCTGGTGAGCGAGAGCGGGATCCGAACGGCTGATGATATCGCGCGGGTGCGGGCGTGCGGCGTGAACGCGGTGCTGATCGGCGAGGCGTTGATGCGGGCGCAGGGTGGTGGCGAGAATTTGCCGCGCAACGGATCACCGTCGCCGAACGGGTTCGAGCGTTAGGGGGTGCGGTCGGTTCCGTCACCCGTTTCACGGGTTTGGGCTTCTTCTTCGGGAGGTTCCCGGAGTTCCGCTCCGCTGCACTCCGGGCTCTATTCCGTCACACCCTTCGGGTGTTTTCTGTATGCACGTGCGGAACGGGAGCGACGAGTTTGTCGCGATGTTGTGTCGCGGTTGGCAATCTCTACACTGGTGACGACATGCGCGTGCTCGCCATTGACGCCTCACTTCGCGGGAGCGGCGTGGCGATCGTCGAGGGGAACGGCAACTCACTGCGGGCGCTCTACTACGGCACGATCGTGAACCGCGCGGCGCTGCGGCCCTCTTCGTGTCTCGTCGCTATTCACGACCGGCTGGCGGAGTTGATCCATGAGCATGAGCCGGATTGCTGCGCGCTGGAGGCGGTGATTTATGTGCAGAGCTATAAGACGGCGATTGCGCTCGGTGCGGCCCGTGGGGCGGCGATTCTGGCGGCGGCGGAGCGCGGGCTGCCGGTGTTCGAGTATGCGCCGGCGCGAATCAAGCAGGCGACGGTCGGCCGCGGGGGAGCGGATAAGAAGCAGGTGGCGTTCATGGTGCGGGCGCTGCTTGGATTGACGGAAACGCCGCAATCGGACGCGGCGGATGCGCTGGCCATCGGGCTGACGCATCTGCGAGCGCAGGAGGCGGCGAAGCTTGGCGTGCCCGCGGGAGCACAGATATGAACGAGGGGCTGCAGACGCGCTGGCTGGGGCGGATCAGTTTTGCGGAGGCATTTGCGCTGCAGGAGGAGATCGTGGGGCGGAAACGGCAGGATCACTCGTTAGGCGACGAGCTGTTGCTGCTGGAGCATGAGCCGGTTTACACCATCGGCCGGACGCCTGATCAATCGAGCCTGCGTGGTGCGAGTCACCTGCCGCACCCGTTGTTTCCGATCAATCGCGGCGGACAGGCGACTTACCATGGGCCGGGGCAGCTGGTCGGCTATCCGATTATCGACCTGCGGCGATTTGGGCAGGATCTGCATCGCTACTTGCGATGGATGGAGGAGGTCCTCGTCGAGCTGCTCGCTGCGTACGAGATCACCGCGGCGACACGCCAGGGACTCACCGGCGTCTGGGTTGAAGATCGAAAGATCGCTTCGATCGGAGTCGGGGTGCGGCAGTGGATCACGATGCATGGGTT
>JACCZQ010000057.1 GCA_013695905.1 Chthoniobacterales bacterium | reverse complement strand
GGCGCGGGGTGGACGCCCCAGAGCGTGAATTGGTACCCGCTCGGCAGCGCCACGCGTGTCCGGATCGACGGTATATCGTCCTCTAGGAGGTAACGGACCTCGCCCCCGACCAAGGGTAGCCTGGAGTAGAGCCCCATGCCGTAGGTGTTGGAGCGCGGTTCGAGGATGGTCGAGGGACGGGACGCAGTCAGACTTTCGACTTCCCCTGCCCACCATGCATCGATCTCTGTGAGAAGGATAATGTCGGGATCGGTGTCTCTTGCGACTTCGAGCAAGAGTTCAGCGTTGCGGTTGTCCTGCAGGACGTTCGCCAAAAGAAAGCGCACACTCTGCCCTGCCGGGCAAGCTTTTGCTGCGATCATCTGCGCTTTCCAGGCGGGAGTGTAGGGCAGAATCAACCACACTTGCCACGCAAGCGCGACAACCGACATGACGGCGATTGACTTGGCACGGGCTGGCCGGGACCACCAGAGAACGATGAGCGCCACGACCAGCCCGATGGCGATCTGCAGGCGCGGAAAATCCAAGATGCGGATCCACCACTCGTCGGTTTCGACAAGAGCGATCGCTGTTGCAGCACACATCAGCAGACAGACGAGAGCGGCGAACCTTCCAGCCCATTTTCTCACCGGCGATCACTCACTTCAGGGAAGGTGCCCGTTTCAGATAGTCGTGTCGACCGCTACACTCGTGTCGTTCGACATGATGTGAGCGCTGCCGACCATTATTGCGTCTGGACTTCGGTGGGCCACAGTCGCTGACCGTTGTGCGCTAACGTGGCAATCCCCATCCTTTTCGACCTTTCTTAGCATCATCACCAAGCCCCAAGCCTTTGCCCGCGTCGGTCTTTCCCGTCGACCCACCGAGATCAAATCCTGGTCGGTCGACCTTCTTGACGACCGTCGCATCCTCAGACTTTTCGTCTTCCAACTCCTCAGATTGGCCTTCATCGTTTGCGTCCTTTGGCGGACGGCGATTTGCTGGGGTGTCTTTGTATTCGTCCACCTGGACTCCCTTACCGTCCAACCCCCGGCCGGGTGGTCGTTGGGCCTTATCGCGATTGCTCAAGATCTCGTTCTTACTGACTTCTTCGTCGACCAATTCGGTCCTGGCTCCGGTTCCGCTGCTTTGTCCAACCGCCATTTCAAATCCTCCGTTTGCTCCACGCGATTGTGGCGCTTCATAAAGGCGAACGTCCCGACTTCTCGTGGGTTCCGCTCACGGTTGCAGCTCTGGCACTGCTGCGACTGCAGCTCAGCCTGGCATGTCACCGATCTGGTCTGCGACGCACGCAGCGATCGCTAAGGCCGCGTTACCTTTTCAGCGAAATGCTGATGCTGCCGTCGCTTTCCAGGATGACGGTAACAACGTCCACCACACCGTGACCGCCGCCAGATCTGATCGCACTGAGAATTTCGGCCCTGGTTATCCGCTCCCGACGCATCGCGACGTCACACAAACGACCATCCTTCGCCAGCAACGCCGGCTCCGAGCGAACCGCCGCTGCAAATTCGGTCGATCGCACCGAAATAAAGGTGACGGCATACTGAGCGATTATCAGAAGAGCCAATGCGGCTGCGCCTTCAGCCAGCGCCACGGATTCCTGCAAGACGATAGCGGACAGCGTGGAGCCGAGCGCTACGGTAATGACCAGATCGAAAGCGTTCAGCTTAGCCAGCGTACGCTTTCCCGAAACACGTAAAAACATAACCAGAGTTGCATACGCCAGCAATCCCACGATCAACGTGCGAACAACGCCTTCCCAATCCTGGAAGAACATTCCGCTCCAGTTCATGCTGCGCACTCCCAGGTTAATTGCCGTCAGGACGGAGCGAACGGTGTTCTAAATCGGCGATCAATGCCTTCATCTCAGCGATCTCGCGGACCTGAGCTTCCAGGATTTTATCCGCCAGTTTCCGAACCCTCGGATCGGCAAGGCGCGCGCGCTCGCTGGTCATGATCGCTATCGAGTGATGCGGTATCATCGCCTTCATGTAGGCGACATCATCCACCGTCGCCTGACTTCGGACCAGCACGAGTGCCCCGACAAAGGCCGAGACCGCGGCAATCAGGATTGCGAAGTTTGCCGCCTTGTTTCGATACATCGGCCACATGCAAAGTAACCCTTCGGTCAGGGCCGTTGGCTATCCGCGTTTTTTCTCGTCTGCCATGATGCGTTCGATGACGTCTGGATCGCACTGCTCGTCGATCAGAAACTGACCGATGCCGCCGTCCCAGGTTCGGACTTCCGCAAGGAATTCTTCCAGGCTCTCTATGCCGCGGTCGGTAAAGGCTGTTGTCGCGGCATCGGCACCATTATGGATATGGATCATCTCGCCATAGTCGATGTTGTCTGAGTTGGCGGCGACGACCTCGATCAGCTCACGGTTCTCGCCGATCATCGTCGCCATGTGAGCGAGACTGTAGACTGAGGTGTCGCGAGCCATCAGGCGGCTTTCGACTCCCGCTCGCGCCCGGCCGCCCAATTCCATGGAAGCAGGTCCGGCAGGCGCGACGCAGGCAAGTTCGGCATCCGGCCGAGCACATCGGCGAGCCATGCCTGCGGATCGACGTCGTTGAGCTTGGCGGTCACGATCAGCGTGACCATGAAGGCCGTGCGCTCCCCGCCGCGTTGCGAGCCAGCGAAGAGCCATGCCTTCCTTCCAAGGGCAATGCCGCGCAGGGCCCGTTCGGCGCAATTGTTCGTTAGGCAGATCCGGCCGTCGTCGAGGAACCGGGTAAAGGCGTCCCAGCGGCCGTCCTTCTCGGCCATGTAGGCGATTGCCTTGGCGACGGGATTGTGCCGGGACATCTGCGCCCGCTCTCTTCGGAACCAGCCGCGGAGTTCCTCGACGAGCGGATACGACAGCTGCTGACGAGCCTCGCGTCTGGCCTCGGCGGAGAGACCATTGATGTCGCGCTCGATCGCAAAGAGCGCGTCGATCCGCTCGACGGCCCTCAGCGCGACGGGCGAGATCGCATGGGCGGCCTTGCCCTTGCGCACAGCATCGGCGATGTCGGCCAGTTCGAAGAACTTGCGCCGGGCGTGGCTCCAGCACAGGGCGCTGGTCACGGGCGCTGGCTCACGACCGTCCCGGTAGAGATCGTTGTAGCCTCCATAGGCATCGGCCTGCAGGACGCCGGTCCATCCGGCGAGGTGCCGGTTGGGATGGGTCTTCTCGCGGTCGGCAGAGAAGTGGAACAGGGCGGCGGGCGGAGCACCGCCGGCGAAGGGGCGGTCGTCGCGGACATAAGTCCAAAGCCGCGCCTGTCGGGTTCCGCCGCGGGCCAGCAGCGGCACTGTGGTGTCGTCGCCGTGGAGCCGTTCGGCCGCCAGGACATGGGCCTTGATGAGCGAATGGACCGGCTCCAGCGCCACCGCACAGGTTCCAACCTGGTCGGCGAGCGTCGACAGGCTGAGGTCGACACCTTCCCGGGTATAGCGCTCGGCCTGCCGGTTAAGCGGCTGATGTTGCCCGAACTTCTCGAAGAGGATGGTAGCCAGCAGGTTCGGTCCGGCCCAGCCCCGCGGCGTGGCATGGAAGGGCGCAGGCGGTTGGCTAATCTTCTCGCAGTCCCGGCAGGTGAACTTCTCCCTGACGGTCTGGATCACCTTCCACTGGCGGGGCACTACCTCGAGGGTCTCGGTGACGTCCTCGCTCATCTTCACGATGCGCGAGGAGCCGCAGCAGGCGCATGTCCTCGGTGGCTCGATCACCACACGTTCGCGCGGGAGATGTTCGGGAAAGGGCTTGCGTGTCGGACGGCGTCGCTCGAACGCGGCAACTGTGGCGGTGCGGGCGGCTGCGCGCTCGGACGCGATCTCGTCCTCGGTGGCGGCGGCTTCGAGATCCTCAAGTTGCAGCTCCATCTGTTCGATCAGCCGGGCACGCCGTTCGGAGCTGCGGCCATACTGCTCACGTCGGAGCTTGGCGATCTCCAGCCTCAGATGCGCGATCATCGCCTCCGAGGTCGAGACCACCGCACGCGCCTCGGCCAACTCGGCCTCCGCCACCCTGGCGCGGGCGTCGGAAGCCGCGAGTTCGGCACGGAGTCTGGCGATCTCGGCGGCGCTGTCGGACATGGCCGAAGTTACCACAATCGGCAGGTAAAACCCAGCAGAAACAGCGCAATAGCCTCTCTCAACCCGCCTTTGCCGGACGCTGCGTCCAGCGCGGATTGCGCCAGTCGATCCCGTCGAGGAGATAGCCGAGTTGCGCCGCCGAGATAGCCACGGCACCCCCACCAGGACCGGCGGGCCAGATGAACTTGCCAGCCTCCAGACGCTTCCCGTAGAGCGACATGCCAATCCCGTCATGCCAGAGGATCTTCACCAGATCGCCGCGCCGGCCACGGAAGCAGAAGATCTCCCCGCCGTGCGCATCACGCCCCAGACCCTGCTGCACCTTCAGTGCCAGGCTGTTCATGCCGCAACGCATGTCGGTGACGCCGCCAGCAATCCACACCTTCGCGCCGGCCGGAAAGGCGATCATGATGCGTCCACGATCGGCAGCAGGCGAGCCAACACTGCCGGATCAATCGAGACCGGCACGATCATCCGGCGCGCATTCCCCAGAACGACTTCGATCGTCGCCTCGACAACGGGGCCCACCACCATCCGAGGCGGCTCCTCACGGACCGATGTCGCCGCGCTCGCTGCAAGCGACACCGCCATGAACGTCGGCGCGGTAGGCCCGAGCCGACCAGCGCGGTAGTCCGCCCGCCATCGCGTCAAAAGAGACCGCGAGATCCCGAGACGCCGTGCCGTCGCCGACCCCTGCCGATACCCCTGCAGGCTGTCCGCGACAATACGGATCTTCTCCTCGTCGGTCCAAGCCCGCCGGCGTCCGACCTCGTCGCCCGATAGAACCTCAAACCCCGAAATGACCTTAGCCCATGCCATAAGGCATGCTCTTACCGGACACCGTCATGACCAGGAAGACGGCCGCCGGCGGAGGGATACGGTACAGGCTTCGGATCGGGTGATGGTCCCGGATAGGGTTTCGGCGGCGTCGCGGCGTGCTTGGCCGGCTCACGGTTTTCGTCTGGATTGGGCAAGGGACTCGTCGGGAAGCAGGTCCGGATCGGGTTCTTTGACATCCGGCGTCCAGGTCGGAGCGTCGGGAGGCGGGGCGCCGTCCGGTGGTGGTGGCGCCTTGCCATCGCCCGCGGGCGACAGCATCCACGCTGGCATCAATTCGGCGATTAGGCTCTGCATCGTCTGGTTCATGGCATTGCTCCGCTATTGGCCATGAAGTCCGAACGGCGCCGGGGGCGGGCCGGTTCCCCAGTCGATGAACACTGTAACAATGTCAGAACTGACAACTGGCCGGCAGCAAGCGCGAACGTCGAGCCGAGACGATCCTTCTCTCGGAGCTAGATTGCAACTCCGCTTAGCGATCCCATTCGAGGGAGATGGTCGTCGAGACTGCAGGCTCCTGATAGGCAACACTGCCTGCCAACGGAAAGGACTTTTCGCCTCGCTTTCGGCATTTTCGAAGTTACGCGTCAGGCT
>JACCZQ010000528.1 GCA_013695905.1 Chthoniobacterales bacterium | reverse complement strand
CAGCCGACCGTGTCGGAGCCCCGCGTCTCCTCCGAAGCTTCCCACGCGCGTCGCTGCTCTTCGTGCACCAGATCACCGGGTTCGCAGAGCTCCGCCTCCCGCTCTTCCGCGAACCGGCGGGCGCCACCTGCGACGAGCAGGATGTGGTCTGTGGCCATGACTTTCCGTGCTACAGAGATCGGGTGCCGCACACCGCGAATCGACGCCACCGCACCCGCGCGCAGCTGTTCGCCTTCCATAATGGCGGCGTCCATTTCCACCTCACCTTCCGCGTTCAACATCGAGCCGAAGCCGGCGTTAAAGGTCGGATCGTCTTCGAGCAAGCGAATCGCAGCTTCCACCGCCTCGAGCGCGCTGCCCCCGTTCCCCAACACCCCGGCACCCGCCTCTGCCGCGCGAATGCAGCCGGTGGTGTGTGCCTCCATCTTGTGGTCCGGCACGGTGTGTGCGCCGCCGTGCACGATGATCGTCCAGCTCATGATCAGCTATTCACCTGTTGCGGGTGCCTCCGCAACCTCCAACGTGTCGTCGCAAATCCCCTGGTTGTGCCATTCCCCTCGGGCGTTGTGATCTCGGCCGCGGTCGCTATACTTCGCGGGAGCTGCGCCCGTAGCTCAATTGGATAGAGTGACAGCCTCCGAAGCTGTAGGTTGCGCGTTCGAGCCGCGCCGGGCGCATTTTTTCGGGCAGGTGAATCGTGAATGGTGATCCGTGAATGGTGAAAACGCGCAGGCGTGCCCGCCATTCACCAGTCACTGATCACCGTTCACTTCACCCCCGCCGCAGCGTCAGGTGGACGATTTCCGCCGGCGCACTCGTCCGCAGCGGGAACCAATTCCCGGCGCCATTCGACACCACCAAATGCCGGCCGCCGCGGCTGTAGAGGCCGGACCAATACCGGAACATCACCGGCCCTAACCCGGTCTCCTCGTTCAGCATCAATTGCCCGCCATGCGTGTGGCCGGCCAGCGTCAGGGGCAACCCCGCCGCCGCCGCGCCCTCGAAGGCATGCGGGTGGTGGGCGAGTAAAATCGGGAACGCCTCCGTGTTTCGCTGCGCCAGCAGACGTGCGAGCGAAGCTGCGATGGCGTCGTCGCCGGTTTGTGGACGCGCCCCTTCGTCATCCGGCGCACCCCAGCGGAGGCCGAGCAGCTCGATGGGAAATCCGCGGACGTTCAGCGGCACCGTCTCGTTCACGAGCAACGGAATGCCAGCGCCTTTGATGCTCCCTTCGAATTCCGCGCGCCCCGGAAAGAGGTCGTGATTTCCCTCGACCATGTAGACACCGGTGCGCGTGTCGAACCGCCGCACCATCTCGATCGCTTCCGGCAGTTCGTTGGCGGCGCCGTTGATCAGGTCGCCGGTGAGCAGCACCAGGTCGGCGCGGAGATCGTTCGTGGCGTCCACCATCTGGCGCAGCACGGCGCCTTTGGTGAATCGTCCCACATGCAGATCGCTGACATGCGCAATGGTCAGCCCGTCGAGCGACGGCGGCAGATCGGCGATGGGGATGGTGAACCGCCGGGTTCTGAAATCGTTCAGCTGCGGCAGCGCAAAACCAGTGAGACTGAAGCAAAGGATCGGCGGCGCAAGCGCGGCAGCGGCAGCGAGAAATCCGCGGCGCGTGGTCAGCGCTTCTTCCCCGGATGCTGCCGTCTGGTCAGCCGTGGAACCGGCGGTCTTCAGGCGTTTGGCCGTCCACCAGAGAAGCACCGCCAGCCCGCCGAGCAGCACCAGCGGCAACAACACCGGCAGGACCAGCAGGTGCCAGATGTAAATCACCGACGTGACGAACTGCGGCAGATCGACGCGGGCCTCGGCGCGGCGGGTTGCCATCAGCACCACGAGGCCGGCGAGGAGCAGCGCGATGATCACGCTATTCGTGACCCGCACCCAGCGCGGCATCGGCGCCCGCCGCAGCAGACGCGCCGAGGTGAACCACCACAGCACGTCCGCAAGCAGGACGGCGGCGATGATAATGGTGACAATCGACATCGCGAAGATGTGAACAGTGATCGGTGCTCAGTGCATGCAGCGAACGCCGAGATCTCGGCAACCGTCACCGATCACCGATCACAAAAAATCCTGCACAGCAGGATTTCCCGTCGCGCCGCCCTACGCGAGCGCCTCGATCCGACCGAGCAAATCCTTCTTGCTCGTCATCCCGGTGACCTGATCGACCACCTGCCCGTTCTTGAAGAACAGCAGCGTCGGGATCGCCCGGACGTTGAATTTCGTCGAGAGGCTCTGGTTGTTGTCGATATTCACCTTCCCGATTTTCACCGAGCCGGCTTTTTCCTTCGCCACTTCGTCGAGGAGCGGCGCGATCATCTTGCACGGGCCACACCATTCGGCCCAGAAATCCACCACCACCGGGGTGGTGCTACGGGTCACTTCAGTGTCGAAATTATTCTCGTCGATCGTAACAGTGGCAGAATTGTCCATATCTAGAGGACAACGTAGTTCCAAATCTGAATAATCAAAATGACGGCGGAGACGCCGAGGATCGCCCAGCAGACCGGCAGCGGGATGTGCTCCAGCTCGTCGAGGATCGAACCGGTCGAAGCCGGAGCGGGTGTGGGTGTGATCGGCGAGATAGTCGCAGGCAATGAACCTGCCGCACGCGGCGCGACTGTCACGGGCGCGCTGTGCACCTTCGGGGCTGGCGCAGTGATCAACGGTTGCGTCTTCGTCATCTTCACCGCGGGAGCCGGCGTGGCGGGCTCCGGCAGGATGCTGATGCGGGCGGTCTCTTTCTTCGGCCCGGACTGACCGGCGCCGCCGGGATAATTCGAAGGCGCAGACGAGACAGAGCCCGGAGAGGAACCGGGCGGAATCACGCGCGGCGGCGGCGGAAGGACGCGGGGGCGCGGCGGCATCGTGGGAGGCGTTGGTGGTGCCGGTGCTGGCGCTGACTCAGCCGCCGCGAGGACGGAACTCGCCGGCGTCACAGGCCTCACAGGCGGCAGCGGCGCGGCGGGTCTCGAGGCTGGCGGCTGCGGGGCGGCCGTCGGAGGCGGTGGCGGACGGAGCGGCACGGCACCTGCCCCCGTCGCTGCTGCTGACGGTGGTGGAGGAATGAAGCTCGGTGGGCGCACCGGCGTCGTCGAAGAGGGGGTCGGTATCGGCGGCTTCGACATCGGCGGACGAACTACTGGTTTCCCAGTAGGCGACGGCACCGGGAGCCGTGCTCCTGGAATCGGCGGCCGGACCGGTTTCGCGGCCTCGCCACTGACGGAAGAAGACGATTGACCGGGGCTGGCGGCGCCGGGCGGACGCGGCGCCCGCGGAGGGAGAGTGATACGAACGGTTTCTTTACGGGGTTCGTTCGAGTCACTCATGATCCAGGCAACTTCCGATTACGGAAAATTGCGGAAAAGCGAAAGATTGTCACTCGTTAACTTGCCGCGGGAGAGCTTTCCCCGCAGCGAACGCTGCAACTCACGCCCTGCCCGGCTCGGATGCGGCGACCCTCCAGCTACGCCAGCAGATCGTAGCCGCGGCTGCCGATGATCCGCCGCGTGATGAACTCACCCACCGGGGCCGGCTCGGAGAGGATCACCGTCGCGTCCACATCCGGCGCATCCGCTTCGGAGCGCGCGAGCAGCGGCTGCTCCACGAGCAGCTTCAGCTCTCGTCCCACGCGTTCCTGCGCGATCTCCCGCGCGATCTGCTGCTGGAGGAGCATCGCGTTCCGGTAGCGGGCGTTTTTTACCCGGGTCGGCACCTGATCGGGCATCTTCGCGGCGCGGGAACCTTCCTCCTGCGAGTATTTGAAAATCCCGAGACGCTCGAATCGCACTCGCCGGATGAAATCGAGCAGCGTCTCAAATTCCTCCTCCGTCTCGCCGGGAAAGCCGACGATGAATGTGGTCCGGAGCGCCACCCCCGGGATGCCGGAGCGGAGCGCCACCACCAGGTCTTCGATGTGCTGCTTGCTCGTCTCGCGTCGCATGCGACCGAGCATTGCCTCGTGGATGTGCTGCAGCGGCATGTCGATGTAACGCGCCACTTTGCTGCACTCGGCGATCGTCTTGATCAACTCGTCACTCCAATGCGCCGGATGCGTGTAAAGCAGCCGCACCCAGAACTCGCCGGGCACCTCCTCGATTTCACGGAGCAAAGCGGAGAGCGTCAACCCGCGCGAGGAATCCACCGGCTGCCGCGGGCCGGCTTTCTCTGCCCACAGATCCATGCCGTAGTAGGTGGTGTCCTGGCTGATGAGATTAATCTCCTTCACGCCCTCCGCGACTAACGAGCGGACCTCGGACAACACAGAGGCAGGCAGACGGCTGCGGTGCCGGCCGCGCATCTGCGGGATGACGCAGAAGCTGCAAGGGTGATTGCAGCCCTCCGCGATTTTCAAATACGCGCTGTGCGTCGGCGTGAGGCGGAAGCGCGGCGTGTCGTAATTCGGGATGTAAACAGGCTTCCTTGTGACGAGGTCGAGCGGATCTGCTTCCAATCCAGAGGGCGGAGCATCCAGCACGCGTCGCGCGATGGTGCCGAGGTCCTTTACCTGATCGAGCCCGATGAAGGCATCGACTTCCGGCAATTGCTCCCGCAGCTCCTTCGAGAATCGCTGCGACATGCAGCCGCTGACGATCAGTTTCTGGCCGGGGCGTTTGGCGAGGCCGCGCTGCTGATGCGCGTCGAGAATCGCGTCGATCGATTCTTCCTTGGCCGTATCGATAAACGCGCACGTGTTCACCACCAGCACGTCGGCATCTTCGGCCTCGGAAGTCACCTGCATCCCGTGCTCCAGCACACTGCCAAGCATGATCTCCGCATCGACGAGATTCTTTGCGCAACCGAGGCTGATCATTCCGACCTTGGGCGCGGACGAACTCGTTAGGCTGCCGCGTTTGCTCGCGCCGGCGAACGCATCCCGGCGGGTCTGCGCCGTCGTAAGAGGAGAATGGACCACGGCGCTACTCCAGGCGCACGTCCACGTCGCCGCGTTGCGCCGTCCGTCCGTTCTTCCGAATCTCCACCGCTTCCGGGTCCGATACCTCCACCGCGATGCGTTGGCCGCGAAACGACAGTGCTTCGCCCGGGGCCACCCAGCGCTCGACTGCGCCACTCGATTTCCCGTCGATCACCACCCGCACAAAGGTTTTCCGCAGCGGCCGCACCTCGTAGCGATTCAACGCCGGCGTGGCCGTCGGCGAAGCTGCCGTGGCGGCAAGCACCGCCTGCGCCCTGATGAGATCGTCCGGGTTCACCGGTTCGGCGCGACGCACTTCGGGTTCGCCTTCCGGCGTCG
>JACCZQ010000521.1 GCA_013695905.1 Chthoniobacterales bacterium | reverse complement strand
CAGGAGTTTACAACCCGAAAGCATTCATCCTCCACGCGGCGTCGCTCCATCAGGGTTGCCCCCATTGTGAAAAATTCTCGACTGCTGCCACCCGTAGGTGTCTGGACCGTGTCTCAGTTCCAGTGTGGCTGGTCGTCCTCTCAGACCAGCTACCCGTCATAGCCTTGGTGAGCCGTTACCTCACCAACTAGCTGATAGGCCGCGGGCTCATCAAGAAGCGCCAGGTTGCCCCGGCTTTGAGTTCGAGAGGATGTCCTCTCTGATCACATGCGGTATTAATTCGCCTTTCGGCGAGCTATCCCCCACTTCTCGGCAGATTGCCCACGTGTTACGCACCCGTTCGCCACTAAACAACACCTGTATTGCTACAGATGTTGTCCCGTTCGACTTGCATGTCTTATCCACGCCGCCAGCGTTCGTTCTGAGCCAGAATCAAACTCTCCGTTAAAATTTGGAGCCGGCATCATTGCTGATCCCGGACAAAGTTTGCGCCCCTTTTCGCTAACGAAAAGGGAGCTGAAATCTGACCATTCTAAACCGGCCAGCACCCGTGGGTGAAGGCCGGTGTTCGTCCGATCTTACTTCGAATTAAGATTCCCTCGCGATTCCGAAGAACCGGTCCGGGAAAATATTTAGTCAAAGAAACTCGACGTATAACGCACAATTCAATCTTCGCTGACTTCTACCTTTTGGATTTCTCTTCGTCGTCATGACGAAATCCAAAATCGCACTGTCAAAGAGCAACGTTCCTGCACCACTTCCGGCCACGACAAAAACCGATCGTCGAATGATTCGAATAATCGGCTCGCGCAAGAGCCAGGAGGGGAAGAACACCCGGTTTGTCACCGGGTCCCGCATCACGGGACAAGCAAAATAGCCGGTCTCTCATCACCGTCAACGCGGAATCTTCATTTTTTGAAGATTTTTTTGCTGGCGGCGAGTCGCTCCGGCTCGCTTCCGCCTGCCACTTTTACACAGGTCTTGCCGACGTCAAATCCGGCGCCGCCGGTTTTCTGATCGGAGGCATTATTTTCGGGCGCAAAGCAGATTGTGAGGCCGCTGCTCACCTGCCTAACGAACTCCGATTGACGCTGCGCCCTGCAGCGCGTTTCTGTAACCGCCATGAAGTGCATTGTGATCACCACCATTTTTCCGCCGACTCGCGCGGTGCAGGATTTCGCCGAACGCGACGGATGGAGCCTGATTGTGGCCGGTGATCGCAAGACCCCCGCGGATTGGGCACACGAAAATGTGCGGTTCCTCTCCGCGACCGCGCAGGAGGAGCGCGGCTTCAAGCTGACCACCGTGCTGCCGTGGAATCACTACTGCCGGAAGCTGACCGGCTATCTCGAGGCAATTCGCCTCGGCGCGGAGCAAATCGTGGACACGGACGACGACAACATCCCGAAGGAGAACTGGAGTTTCCCCTCGAGCGAGGGAGAATTCGAGACCACTGCCGCCGATCGCGGTTTCATCAACGTTTACCGTGCCTTCACCGACATGGCGATCTGGCCGCGCGGTTTCCCGCTCGAGCGGATTCAACTGCCGGAGGCACAGCCTGCGGCCGGACAGCAAGAGCGTGTGAAGGTAGGCGTGTGGCAGGGACTGGCCGACGGCGACCCGGATGTGGATGCAATCTACCGCCTGACGAATAACGAGCCGTGCCACTTCAACGAACGTGAGCCGCTCGTGCTCGGCCGCGGCACCTGGTGCCCGTTCAATTCGCAAAACACCCTCTTCGTCCGCGAACTGTTCCCGCTCCTTTATCTGCCGGCGTTTGTCACGTTTCGCTTCACGGACATCCTGCGCGGACTCATCGCGCAGCCGATCATGTGGGCCGCGGGTTACCATCTCGGCTTCACCTCGGCGACGGTGGTGCAGGAGCGGAATCCGCACGATTACCTGAAGGATTTCGAATCGGAGATTCCGTGCTACCTGCTCGCGCAAAAAGTCGCCGACACCGTCTCCGCCGTGGTGCGGACGAGCGCCAGCGTCACCGACAATCTCTCCAATTCCTACGAAGCGCTCCACGCCGCCGGCGTAGTGCAGGATGAGGAATTGCGGGGGCTCAGCGCCTGGCTGGAAGACCTGCAGGCGTAGCCGCACCGGCGAGACGGAGGCGGTTCACGAAGAACAGCCACAGCACCACGACGCCGTAGAATTTGATCGAAATCAGGAGCGTCCACCAGCCGCGTCCGAACTGCGGCTCCGCCAATGGCACCCGCCATGCGATGACACAGAGCGCCGCCACTAGCAGCACGGCAGTGGTCCTGCCGACGTTCTGCGTCATGAGCAAAGTGATGGCGAGAATCGCCGCCGGCAGGATGTAAACCAGATGGTGCTCCCACGAGAGCGGCGCGATGAGGAAGATCATTAACAAATACGCCGCGATCTCCACCTCACCCATCCGGCCATCGGCGCTCCGCCGCGCCGCGCGAAAGCCAAAGAACCCCGTTGCACCGAGCGCTGCCAGCGCGAGGGCCGTCGCGGGTGGATTGCCCAGCCAGCTGGCCGCGAGCGGCGTCTCGACGAACGGATTCGGCACGAGCAGCCGCATCACCCACGCATTGATGTTCTGATTCCACGGCAGGGCAGCGGCCGCGCTTTTCGCGTAACCGCCCGCCGGGAGCACCTCGCGGAACCAGCTGCCCCACACCTCCACCGGCAGCACCAGCGCTGCGACGGCCGCAGAGATGCCGAAGAAGACGCAGGTCAACCCAATCGCCTTGAACTGCCGCCGGTAGAGCAGCGGCAGCAGCAGCACAGCCGGGTATGTCTTGAGCAGAATGGCAGCGGAAAGCGGGAGCGCGATCTTCCACGCGGCGGCGTTCGCTCGCATCGCCGCCAGCGCTAGAAAAAGGAACGGCAGCACCACCAGATTCACCTGCCCGAGCGCCAGCGTCACGATCGCCGGATCGAACAGGAAGCAATAAACCAGCAGCACCGCCAGCGTCTGATCGCGCAGGTGCAGCTCTGCGGGCACGGGCACGAGCCGGCGCAGCATCACCCAGATCGCCCAGAGATAACAGAGATGGCTCGCCACGATCAGCGCCGCCTTTCCCGCCACGAACGAGAGATACGCCAGCGGCCAGAACGCAAGGAGCGAAGGCGGCGGGTAGAGAAACGGATGCACGCGCTGGCGCAGCTGCTCCGAAGCGGCATCGAACGCGTGCGGGCCGTAAGGGGTCTGTGCCTCCTTGAATGCCATCACGGCCGCGTAGTGATATGACGGAAAATCAACGTTGATGCCCGGCAGCAGATTCCACCCGTGGTGGTAGGCGAACGGCCCGTAAAGAAAGATCACCAGCCCCACCAGCCACAGCTTCGCAGAGCGAGCGGCCATCGGCGGATTCAGAGTTCGCCAGCCAGCCGCATCCGAAAGAGCCGCCAGAGATTCACAAACGCATCCTTTACCACCGCCCCATTCACGCTCGCGCTGGCGGAGCGGTAGTGAATCGGCACCTCGGCCACCGCCAGGTATCGGCAATACGCCTTCATCTCCGTCTGGAAAAAATGACCGCGCGAACGAATGCCACGCGCCAGCACCCGCTCCAGCGCCCGGCGCGTGAAGAGCTGATAACCGCTCGTCATGTCGCGCAGCCGCGTGCCGAGCAGCAGATTCGCGAGAAACGTCCCGCCGCCGCTGAGGATCTTCCGCTTCCAGGAAGTCTCTGTGATTTGCCCGCCAGGGCAGAAGCGGCTGCCGAATACGCAATCGTAGCCTTGCGCCATCTTCTCGAAAAACGCGGGGAGATCGTCCGGCTGATGGCTATAGCCGCCATCGATCTCCAAAATCCAATCGCATTGCGCTCCGATTGCCTCGCGGTATCCGCGCAGATAAGCGTCCACCGCGCAGCGATTCTCCGGCGCCCACACTCCGTTTAGCTGCGGCTCGAGTTTCGCCATGCCCTCGAGGAGCTCGCGCGTGCCATCCGTCGATTTGCGATCCAGCACGACGAACAGCGAGATCTCGCCGAAATCATACTCGGCGCACTTCTCCAGAAGCGTAGTCACGAATTCGGCCGCAGTCTCGCGTTCGTTCGCCATCGGGCAGACGATGCCGAGGTGCACCATGGCCGGATCACAGCGGCGGCGGGTCACCGGCTGGTAGTGGTTAATGGTGGGTAATTCCTCGGTCTGCATCTGCTTCGTTCATCAAAACGTTTCCGCGCCTCGTGCCGGACGGCTTCTTGCGACATCCGCTGCGGACAGCGCGCCGGGCGTAAGCAGTTCAGACGGAGCGTGCGCGTGCCGCATTCACGAAAAAGATGCGGAGCGGCGGTATAACACCGCCGGTCCAGGAGGTGGCGCTCGCCATTTTGGCCGGAAAGTGTCTTTGGCAGACTCCGCCCCTTTAGCGGAAAGCCGAGACGCAGACCACGACCCGCGCGTCCGGGCTGTGCAGCCGACACTGCCGGATCGCGCCCGCACGAGCCGCTGCCGCGGTCGGCGCCTGCGTCCAGCCGAAGCCGCCGGTCTTCGACACCGCGAGGGCGATCCAGGAGTTTCTGGCGCGGAACGCCTTCGCGTCGCTTCGACCGCATTCCTGCCGGGCTCGTGCGAGAGCCGCTTCCTTGGTCGGGTAGCCATTGCCGTAACCGTAGGCGCCGGTGCTCTTGGAGTAGGCGATCGCCGCGTATCGGTTCTGGGCTTCAGCTGTTGAAGCGGCGAGGCCGAGCAACCGGTTCTGGCTTTGCCGGCCTGATGAGTTTGCCAAGGAGGAGTCGCTCTTTTACACTGCACGCCCGCGATGGATCGCCTCTTTCTTCTGGCCTCGACGCTCTGTTTCCTCCTCGCGGTGGTGCGCTCCGTCTGGTCGATCCGGGCCGGTGTCTTTCGCCCTGGCCAGTTCAATTTCGTCGCCATCTTCGCCGGATTTATCCTGCAGACGGCGTTTCTCTGGATGCGGGGGCAGGCGGTGGGACGCTGCCCGCTCACCAATCTCTTCGAGGTGTTCGCCTTCTTCGCCTGGTCGGTGGCGTTGATTTACATGCTCGTCGGACCGGCTTACCGGCTGTCGCTCATGGGTGCTTTCACCGCGCCGCTCGTGCTGGCCATTCAGGTGTTCGCCCTCACCTTTTTATCCGATCAACCCTCGGTCGCCCGCAAGCTGGTAAACCCGTGGCTGGAGTTCCACGCCTCGATGTCGATTGTCGCGTACGGTGCCTTTGCCCTCGCCTGTGTCGCGGGTCTTATGTACCTGCTGCAGGAGCGGCAATTGAAGACACGCCAGCTTCATTCCACATTTCATCATCTGCCCCCGCTCACGAATTTATACGCCGCCATCATTCGTCTGCTCTGGCTCGGCTTCGGATTGTACACCGCTGGTCTCGTCGCGGGGTTTTTCACCGGCGAGCCGCTGCCGGTCGTGAAGATGAGTTTCGCCATCGCGGTGTGGGTGTTCTACGGCATCATCCTGCAGGGGCGGTATCTCTTTCGCTTGGCGCCGCGGCAGGTGGCGACCCTCTGCGTGATCGCCTTCACCACGGCGGTGTCAGTGCTCTGGGGCATCACTTTCGTTGCCGAGAAACTCCCCACCTGATCGCGCGATGAACCTCTTCTGCGTCGGCCTCAGTCACCGCACCGCCTCCGTCGAGACGCGGGAACGGTATGTCGGCAAGCCGGAGATCGAGCGACTACTCCGGGAGCAGAGCGGCTGCGCGGAGACCTTGCTGCTCTCCACCTGTAATCGCGTGGAAGTTTACGGAGTCGCCGAGCCGCCCGTCGCAAACGAGACCATCCGAGGCTGTCTCATCGCCGCCGACGAGAACTCCGAAGACGCGACCGCATTTTACCGGTTCGAAGGCGAGCACTGCGTCCAGCATCTCTTCCGCGTCGCTTCCGGGCTCGACTCGATGGTCGTCGGCGAGACGGAGGTGCTCGGCCAGGTGAAACAGGCGTATGAGAACGCCCGCCAATCCGGAGCCGCAGGGCCCTACCTGCACCGCCTTTTCCAGCGCGCCTTCCGCGTCTCGAAACAGGTGCGCACGAATACCGATATCACCCGCGGCGCCGTCTCGGTCGGCTCCGTCGCCGTCGAGCTGGCGGTGAAAATCTTCGGCGATCTCAGCTCCCGCAAGGTGCTGGTGCTCGGCGCCGGCGAGACCAGCGAGCGGACCGCCCGTGCCCTCGCCTCGCGCGGCGTCACCGACCTTCGCGTCACCAATCGTTCCGCCGACCGCGCGCAGAACCTCGCCAGCGTCGTCAACGGCCGGGCCATCGCGTTCGAACATTGGGAGAACGAGTGTCGCGAGATCGACATCCTCATTTCCTCCACCGCCGCCGATGAGCCGCTCCTGACCCGCGACCTGCTCGCGCCGATCCTGCGCGAACGCTGGGACCGTCCGCTCTTCATCATCGACATCGCCGTCCCGCGCGACGTCGCGCCGGACGTGAACGAACTCGAAGGCGTGTTCCTTTACGACATCGACTCACTGCAGGCGATCGCCGCCCAATCCCTCGCGCAGCGGCACCTGCAGATCGCCGCCGGCGAGCAAATCATCGCGGAGCACGTGAGCGACTTCGGCACCTGGTTGCGCCGCGGTTCCACGGCCACGCGCTCAACCGCAGACATCCTCCATCAGCCGATCGCCGAAGGGCCGCTGCGGACATCCCAATCGTGAGTCGCCTCGTGCTTGGCACGCGCGGCAGTGATCTCGCGCGCACGCAGACCGCCATCGTAGAGGCAGCTCTCCGCACCGCCTGGCCGGATCTGGAGATCGAGGTGCACGTCATCACCACTCGCGGCGACGAGCGCGGCGGGTTCTCCCCGGAGCCGACGGATCGCCAGGCCGGGCGCAAGGGAATGTTTACCGCCGAAATTGAGCGGGCGCTCCGCGACCGCCGCATCGACGTGGCGGTGCATAGCGCGAAAGACCTGCCGAGCGACCAGACTCGGGATCTGGAAATCTGCGCCACGTTACCGCGAGCCGCCGTCGATGACGTGCTCATCACCAAAGGCGACGTCACGCTCTCGACTCTGCCCGCGCGGGCGACGATCGCCACCGGTAGCATTCGCCGGCAGCACCAGCTCCGCTGGCTGCGCCGCGATGTGGAGATGACCGAGCTGCGCGGCAATGTTCCCACGCGCCTGCGCAAGCTGACGGCGAACGCCTGGGACGCGATTATCCTCGCCCGCGCCGGCCTGGAGCGGCTCGGCTACAGGCCCGCCAGTGAGCACATCACGTTCGAAGGATTCCGGTTGCGCAGCTCGCTCTTGCCGCTCGACAAATTTCTTCCTGCCGGCGGCCAGGGAGTCATCGCGCTGCAGGTCCGCAGCGATCACGAAAAAGCGAAGGCGGCCCTCCGCCCGCTAAGCCACGAGGAAACGCGCCTCTGCCTCCGGGCCGAGCGCGAATTTCTCCGGCTGCTGCAGGGCGACTGCGACTCGCCAGTAGGTGTGCTTACCACCCTCGCTGACGGCAAGATGACGCTGCAGGCGCAGGTGTTCGCACCGCCCAATCCAGAGCCCCACACCGCGCAGCTCAGCGCCTCTTCGTCCGAGCAGCAACCGGAGCAGTTAGCCGCCGCGTTATTTCAGGAGATGTATGGAAAAGAAAAATAAGGCGGGGAAGTGCTCGCTCGTGGGCGCGGGCCCGGGGGATCTCGGGCTGGTCACATTGCGCGCGAAGGAGTGCCTCGAGCAGGCGGACGTGATCGTCTATGACTACCTCTGCAATCCCGAGATGCTCCGGTGGGCGCAGCCAAACGCGGAGCAAATCTACGTCGGCAAGAAAGCCGGCGAGCACACGCTCAAGCAGGAGGAGATCAACGCGCTGCTCGTCGAGAAAACACGAGACGGGAAACGCGTCGCGCGGCTGAAGGGCGGCGATCCATTCGTCTTCGGCCGCGGCGGTGAAGAGGCGCAGGCGCTCGCCCGCGCAGGTCTCGAGTTTGAAGTGGTGCCGGGCGTCACCTCCGCCGTGGCCGCGCCGGCTTACGCAGGAATTCCCATCACCCACCGCGGCAGCAATTCACACGTCACGTTCTTCACCGGCCACGAAGATCCGGCGAAGGAGGAAAGCTCGATTGATTTCACCGCGCTGGCGCAGCTCGGCGGCACGCAGGTGATGCTCATGGGCGTCGAGCGGATCAGCACCGTCACGCAGCAAATGCTCCAGAAAGGGATGCGCGCTGATCTGCCGGTGGCGCTCATTCGCTGGGGCACCACGGGCCGCCAGGAGACACTCGTCGGCACCCTCGATACGATCGCGCAGCGCGTGCTGGAGAGCGGCTTCTCCGCGCCGGCGGTGGCGGTCTTCGGCGACGTCGTCTCGCTGCGGAAGGAACTCAACTGGTTTGAAAACCGCCCCCTCGCCGGCAAACGCATCGTGGTCACCCGCACCCGCACGCAAGCCGGCGTCCTGACCGGGCAGCTGCGCTCGTTAGGCGCAGACGTGCTCGAGTTGCCCACCATCCGCATCGAGCCGCCGAGCGACCTCCGCGCCTTTGCCGAGCTGGTGCAGGACGCGCATGCCTACGACTGGATTGTGTTCACCAGCCCGAACGGCGTGAACGCCTTCTTCGAGCTGTTCTACAAACTTTACGATGATGCGCGCGAGATCGGCGCCGCTCGCATCGCCGCAATCGGACCAGCCACCGCGCAGCGGCTCAAGGAATTCCACATGCACGTGGACCTGCAGCCGGAGGAGTTCGTCGCCGAGGCGCTGGTGCGCGAGTTCCGGAAGCAGGGTGGGGTGGAAAATCTCAGAATTCTTCTGGCGCGGGCGGAAAAGGCGCGGGACGTGCTACCGAAGGAACTCTCTACCATGGGAGGAATTGTCGATGAGGGCTTTGCCTACAGAACGGTCCCTGAAACACGCGACGAGAACGGCGCGCGCCGGCGACTGGCCGAAGAAGGGGCTGACCTGATTACTTTCACCAGCTCCTCGACGGTGGAGAATTTCCTCGCGCTCGGCCTGCCGTGGCCCAAAGGGATGCAGGTGGCGAGCATCGGTCCGGTCACCTCCAGGACGGCCCGCGATCTGGGCTTGAACGTCGACGTCGAAGCGCGGCGCCATGATATCCCGGGGCTGGTGGCGGCGATTCGCAAATTTTTCGGAGCTTGAGCCAGGCGATGCCCAAGAGCGAAATCAAGCCGCCGGACGAGTTCACCTCGACGATGCAGCAACTCGTCGCCGAGGCGGAGAAGACGATCGCTTCGTCGCGCAGCAATGGCCGGAACGGGGACTCTGACTCGGGCGAGGAGATGCGCGCCGGGTTTGCGCTCCTGCACGCTCGGATGGAAGCGCTCGAGCGGCTGCTCATGAACAACGCGGAAGCAGCGGCGACCGCAGAAGAGACAGAAACCGACGGCGTAAAGGCGCGGCTGCAGAAGATCGACGAGCACATGATGGCGCTGCGGAGCACCGAAAGCGTTAATCATCGCCTCTTCAATTCGCTGCATCAGGAGCTGAACGGCTACCGCGACAATTTCCTGCGCGACTCGCTGCAGAAGCCGTTCATCCGCGATCTCGTGCTGCTGTTCGACGATCTCCATACTCTCTCCGGCCAGATGCAAACGGCGGGTGCGCAGGGGCAGTGGTGCTCGAACCTCGAAAACTCGCTACATTCGCTCATGGAGATTCTGCAGCGCATGGAGGTGACCGAGATCGAGTCGCGGGAGATGGTCGATCGGACGCTGCACCGCGTGGTGAGCTACGAACCCGCCGATTTCCAGGAGGAAGACGGCCGCATCGTGATGCGTCTGAAGCGCGGCTTCATGTGGCGGCAACAGGTCTTGCGCCCCGAAGAAGTCGTGGCGAAGCGGTTCGGCTGAACTGCGGCTGGGCCGTGGGTGAGACGGGCGCGCGCCAGGCATCCGTGGCGTAGCCATGAGCCGTCGCGACAGCGGGACAAACGCTGCTCAATTATTCCTGCTCCGGCACGAAAACTGCACCTACGAAGATTCGCAAAGGGGCGCTCCCAGGCGCCTGCAAATACCTCCACTACTACCATGTCATCACGCAAAGCAATCGGCATCGACCTTGGCACCACCTTCTCGGCTGTCGCGCACATTGATGCGTACGGAAAGCCGCAGATCATCCCAAACTCCGACAGCGAACGCATCACTCCCTCGGTGATTCTCTTCGACAACGGCTCCGCCCTCGTCGGCACCGTCGCGAAGAACAATTCCGTCGCAGAGGCCGAGCGGATCGTCGATTTCGTGAAGCGCGAAATGGGCAAACCGAAGGATCAATTTCACCGCGCCTTCGACGGCAAGACCTACTCCGCCGAAGAGCTTTCCGCGCTCATCCTCAAGAAGCTGAAGGCCGACGCGGAAAAGTACCTGAAGGAGTCCGTCACGGACGCGGTTATCACCGTCCCCGCCTACTTCAGCGACGCGGAACGCACCGCCACCATCACGGCGGGGCAGCTCGCCGGCTTGAATGTCCTGCAGATTATCAACGAACCGACCGCGGCCGCCGTTGCCTACGGCCTCGACAAGCTCGAGCAGGATCAAACCGTCTTCGTCTTCGATCTCGGCGGCGGCACGCTCGACGTCACGATCATGCGCATCGAGGGGCCCGAGATCAGAATGCTCGCCACCAATGGCGACCACCGGCTCGGCGGCAAAGATTGGGACGACGTCATCGTGAACATGGTGGCGGAGGAGTTCGATCGCGAACACGGCGAGAACCCGCTGCTCGATCTCCAGAGTTACCAGGACCTGCAAAGCCGCGCGCTGGCCGCGAAAATCCAGCTTTCCAGCCGCGGCCGCACCGCCATCGTCCACAGCTACAACGGCAAGAGCGTGAAGGTGGAGCTCACGCGCGAAGATTTTGAGAAACGCACCCGCCATCTCGTCGAGAAGTGCAAGACGATCTGCGAGCTGGTCATGCAGGAAGCGAAGCTCGATTGGCCCGAGCTGAACAAGGTGCTGCTCGTCGGCGGCATGACCCGCATGCCGATGGTACGCGACATGGTCTCCGAGCTCTCGCCGGTGCCGCTCGAAGGTGACGTCAATCCCGACGAGGCGGTGGCGATTGGCGCCGCCATTCAAGCCATCCTCGTGATGCTGAAGGAAGAAGAAACCTCCGGCGAGAAATCGCTGCCGGAAGACACGCGCCAGCAATTCTCCTCTCGCGAAGGCGGCCTCATGCAGGTCACGAACATCACCTCCCACACGCTCGGGGTTGTCCTCTGGGATGAGAATCAGCTGGAGGAGTACGTCTTCCCGATGATCAACAAAATGAGCCCGATCCCCGCCATCGCGAAGAACCACTTCGGGACCGCGAGCGCGAACATGCCGCGGGCCGTCGTGCGCATCGTCGAAGGTGAGAGCACGCTTCCGGCCGAGTGCACGCCACTCGGCACCTGCGATGTGAAGCTGCCGCCATTCCTGCCGAAGGGTTCGCCGGTGGAGCTCGTTTACGAATACAACGCCAACCAGGTGTTGGAGGTCGCCGTCCACGCCGCGGGCAACGTCAATAAGATCTCGATTGAGCGGAACACCGGCCTCGCGCCGAGCGAAATCGCCGCCGCCGCTGCTGGCCTGGCCGAACTTCATGTGGCCTGACAATGCTCGACGTGAGCGCTGCATTCTCCCTGCCGCTGCCCGACGATCCCAACAAGTGGGACGGCTGGAGCAAATACAACTCGACAAATCTCTACGAGCGGCTCGGCCTCGATCCGCAGGAAAATCCGACGAATGAGGTGATCGAGGAGCATTGCCGCGAGCTGCTCCGCTGGTGGCAAAAAAAGCTCCCGCTTAAGAACCAGCCGAGCAATCCGCTCGCGCAGCTGCTCGGCCGCGGACTCGACGAATCGTCGCGGTATCTCACCGAGGCGCGGGTCGAGTTGCTCGATCCCGCTCGCCGCCGGGTCATGGACGACGAGCTCGCGGCGCAGGCGCAGGAACAGGCGATCGCTGAGTTTCATAAATATCTGACCTTCGCCATCGCCGACGGCGTCCTCACACCCGACGAGGAGAAGAACCTCCTTCGCTTCGGTCGCCAGCATCGGCTCACCGATCAGGAGATGATGGCCTACATCGAGGCGGAGCTGCTCGACAGCGGCGCGCAGCGCGTCCGGCCTGTCACGGAAACAGCTCCACCGCCAGCTCCCGCGCCGTCCGCAGAAGCGGCTTCTGTTCCCCGCGCTCAGCGCGACCCTAAGGAGGAGTTCCTCCGCATGCTGCGACTCTCCGGCCTCGACAGCGACGGCATGGCGGACGAAACCCGTGACGCGTTCGTAAACATGGCGGAGAACCTCGGCCTCGACGCCGGCGACGCCGAGGACCTGATCGACGATTATCTCGGAGAAGCCGACGAGCTGGCCAATCCCGCGGCCGTTCCGCCACCCCGCGCCGCTGTCGTGACGGCGCCGGCGCCGGTCGAGCACGCCCCTTCCGCTGCTGCCCCTGTGATTGAAGAAGTGGGCGCCGGCAATGCTGAGTCGGAGCGTCAGCGTTTCCCGAAATTCGCAAACGCCGTGGGGGCGCAGATGCTGTTTGTCCCCTCCGGCACGTTCATGATGGGGAGCACCGCGTTGGACGCCGCTCCGCACGAGCAGCCGCCCACGAAAATCACCTTGAGCCGCTTCTATATGTCACGCTTTCCGGTGACGAACGGCGAGTACGAGAAATTTGATCCGAGCCACGCGCGCAAACGCGCCCCCGGCGCCGACGAGCGCCACCCGGTTGTCTATGTGAGCAGCCTCGAGGCGATGAAGTATTGCGTCTGGCTCTCGACGCGGGAGCGCCGAAAATACCGGTTGCCGACCGAGCCGGAATGGGAATATGCCGCCCGCGGCAGCGACGGCCGAAAGTATCCGTGGGGCAATTTCGATAGGCGCGGCGACCTGGCGAACTTCGCGGATCGGAACACCGTCTTTGCGTGGAGCGATCGGGAGATCAGCGACGGCTATCCGGAAAGCTCGCCGGTCGGGTCATTTCCGGCCGGTGCGAGTCCGTTTGGCATGGAAGACATGGCGGGCAACGTCTGGGAATGGTGTCTCGACTACTTCGACAGCTACCGCGGGACGCCGAAGGTAAATCCCCGCAGCGCCACCTCCGGCGGGAAGCGGGTTCTCCGTGGCGGCAGCTGGAAATCGCGGTTCCACAGCGTCCGCGCCACCGCGCGCGGCTCGAATGTGCCGGCGTATCTTTGTAACGACGTAGGCTTCCGCATTCTCTGCGAATGTGAGTAACGGTTGCTGACCAGGAGCGTCCTTACGGCGCCTGTAGCTGTCGCCCTGTGGGCGACACGGGT
>JACCZQ010000493.1 GCA_013695905.1 Chthoniobacterales bacterium | reverse complement strand
GCTTAACTCCGCGTAAAGCGCCTCGTACCGCGGCACAATTAATCCAGCCGAGAACTCCTCCTCCGCCCGCCGCCTTCCATTCTCCCCCAGCCGCCGTGCCAGCTCCGGCGAGTCCGCCAGCTGGTCTAACGACTCCGCCAGCGCCTGCACCTCCCCAAACGGCTGGAGAAACCCCGTCTCCCCATCCACCACCACCTCCGGAATCCCCCCGACGCGGAACGCCACCACCGGCTTCCCGTAAAACATCGTCTCCAGAATGCTGAGTCCGAAGCTCTCCGACTCCGAGGTGTAAAGCCCCGCATCCGCCGCCAGCAGGTATTCCTCCACCTCGCTGCCGTTTTCCTTCACGAGGACGCGGTCGCCCAGCCGCAGCTCCTCCAGCAGCGCCTGATACGGCGCGAAGGAACTGCCGGCCACCACCAAGAGCCGCATCGCCCGCGAGCTGCGCGTCGCCGCAAAAGTCCGCAGCAGCAGATCGACCCGCTTCAAGCCCCGCACATTCGAAGTGTGCACCACCAGGAATTCCTCTTCCGCGATTCCCAGACTCTGCCGCACCTCCTCGCGCGAGCGTTTCGGCGGCATCGGGATGAAAAAATTCGGAATCACCTGCACCGGCTGCTGCAGCTCAAACGTGGCCAGCGTTTCTCGCCGCAAATCTTCCGAGACGGTGGTGATCGCATCCGAGTGCGAGAGCGCGTGCTCGATCGCCTCGCGATAACTCGGATCCTGACCGAGCAGCGTCGTGTCGGTGCCATGCAGCGTCGTCACAATCTTCGGCGCCACCTGACAACGCGCCCCCAGCATCTGCACCGCCAGATACGCCGCGGTCGCATGCGGCACCGCATAGTGCACATGGAAGACATCCAGCTGCTGCTCCCGCCCGATCGTCGCCATCTTCACCGCCAGCGGCAGCGTGTAATCAGGATATTTGAAGAGGCTGTATTCATTCACCAGCACCTCGTGGAAATGAATCCGCGGCTGCGCCAGATCCAGCCGCACCGGCTTCGAAGAGCTGAAAAAATGCACCTCATGCCCGCGTCGAGCCAGCTCCGAGCCGAGCGCCGTCGCCAGGATTCCGCTGCCGCCGATCAGCGGATAACAAGTGATTCCGATCTTCATCAAAACAGCCCCGAAAGCGTTCGGGGCAGCTCGCTAAGTCCGCCAACCAGAAAATCACTGTCGGTGAACAGCACCTGCGCGTATTCCACGCCCGCCTCGATCCCAAACGTGCGGGCACGCGCCACCTGCAGATCGATGTAACGCCGCGTGCGCAGCTGCGTTTGATGACATTCCATCAACTGCACCCACCGCTCGAATTGTGCGCTGATATCCACTCGAATCGCCCGCTGGTGCAGCTCCGCGGAAGGCGTCACCGCGTAACCAAACAACTGCGACACCGTGTGCGGCGGCAGTTCACGCAAATCCGCCAGGCCGCCGTAACGCGCCAGCCGCACCGCATCGCGACAGATCTGCCCCACCGCCGCATGATCCGGGTGCTGCTCGGGAGTCGTCGTCGTCGCGAGCACAATCGCCGGTTGCACAGCACGAATCCGTCGCGCCAGCGCCAGCACATTCTCGAACGACGCCACCATCCGCGCATCGCCGCCCATGTGCAGAAACTCGATCTCTGCCCCGATGAGCGTGGCGGCATTCCGCGCCTCCGTCTCACGCTCCTCCGGGGTGCCATTCGTGCCCGCCTCCCCGCGCGAGCAAACGCAGAGCACGATCTCACTGCCGCGCGCTGCTTCCACGAGCAAAACGCCACCACAGCCGAACTCCACATCATCCGGGTGCGCACCGACGGCGAGAATACGAAGCGGTTGATCAGGCATCAGGAAGGTAGGCGCAGTCGGACTCCGAAATTGTCTCGCGGGTAATGAACTGCACCTCGGGCGCTTCGTCACGCTTCAGGTACTGCAGCTCACCCGCGCCGTTGACGTAATGCGTGCAGGCGATCACCGCCTGCATCCAACGGAATCTTGTGTCGCGGGTGGGGCTGATCTGCTCCGGCCCGTGCTCCGGCAGCGGCAACCGGATGTAAGCGCTTCCGCCTTTGTGCAGGAGCAACTCATCGCCGCTCCGGCGGGCGCGGACCAGTTCCCCCTCGTACTGCACATCGACAAAGTAGTCCTCGACCGCTGCTGCGCGTGCGCGAAACGCGGGATCACTGGAGCGCTCCACCCGGATGCCATCGAGCAGCCCCAGTCGCCGGTACATCTCGAGACAAAAGTCCGCGACGTTCTCCGCCTCCACCTGCTGGAACGACTGGACTAACGAGTCAGGCGCGAAGTTCGGCAGTTGCCGAGCGGTTTTCTCTTTCCACTCCGGCAGCACCCGCTTCGCAAACAGCGGCGAGAACTGCTTCTGGATCTTGTTCGCAAATTCGAAATTGATGCGGTGCTGACGCTGCGTCTTCAAATCGCGCACGACTGTGATCGTCTCCCGCGGGTCATGATCGCTGTCGTGGTAGAAGAACACGATCTCGCCGCCGAGTTCGTGTTGCAGCCGCCGCGCCGTCTGAATCTTCGCGAACAAAAACCGGCGCGGAAAAATGCCGCACGGTTGTTGTCCAAAACAGATGATCGGTGCCGCCATTCGCGGCAACACCGTAGCACAGGCCGGATCATCACACTTACGACCCACGAGCGGTCATCCCGAGCCGCGGAGACGGCGAGGGATCTCACGCAGGGCCTTTGCGCGCGCTGCAACCAGCGGGCATCCCAAGCTGCGGACGTGAGATCCCTCATCGTCTGCGCGATCGCGGGATGACCCGCCTAGTGCAGTGTAACATTAACTTCGGACACGTCGGCGCGAGCTGGCCGGCGTGGAGAGTCCCCTCTCCCCGGGGGAGAGGGAGTTCCTTCTCCCCGGGGGAGAAGGTTAGGATGAGGGCAGGACCGTATCCGAAGTCTCTGTACACTGCAC
>JACCZQ010000468.1 GCA_013695905.1 Chthoniobacterales bacterium | reverse complement strand
CTCTAGCCATGAGTTCAAAAGCAGCGCGCCGCCGTGAGCGGGCCAAAGCGAACGCCGAACCAGCCGCACAACCCCGCGCGCAGACCGTCCTCTACTCCCTCGCGGCGATCGTGGCCCTTGCCGGCCTGGCCGACGCCACTTACCTCACCATCGCACATCTGGCGGGGCAGCATGTCGTCTGCGGCGGCGCCGCCCAATGCGATGAAGTCCTCGCCAGCAAGTATGCCACCGTCTTCGGCCAGCCCGTCGCTGCCTTCGGCGCGCTCGGCTACTTCACCGTCTTCAGCGCCGCCCTTCTCAGTGCCTTCGGTTACCTGCGTCCGCGTCTTCCGCTCGCCATCCTCGTCGGGCTTATGTTTGTGGGCACACTGTGGTTCCTCTATGTGCAGGCGTTTATACTGAGAGCCTACTGCCAGTACTGCCTGCTCTCCGCTGCCTGCACCTTCATCATTGCCGGCCTCCTCCTGGCCATGCCGGCGCGGAAGACGAACTGACCGCGCGGCGCTGGCGCTCAGTCGCTCCCGACACGCTTCAACGACAAAGTCTGCAGGAACTTCTCGTCGCGCCCGCGTGCGCTCACGATGTGGCCGGGCTTTCGCCCGCCTGCCGCGCCTGTTCCACGTTGCCCACGCTGCTGTAGGCGAGCCGCTTCGCCTCCTTGTCCTCGCGCGCCACGGCGGTGATGAACCGCATCTCCCCCTCCTTCGAAACAGCACCGCCACCACCAGGGTCGTTCGCATGCCGCAGTGTAGCAGCACCACGCCGCGCAGCGCGCACAAAGTTTCACCCGCGCCGCAACCACCCCCGTAGCCGAAGCGTAACTCCTGCACCATGATCAGCACCAATCCACGTTCCGGCGCCACGCGCGAAAATCACAGCGAAGGCTTCCTCGCCAAATCCATCGAAGAGCAGACGGCCAAGCTTCCCTCCGACACCTTCCTCTGGCTGGCGCTCGGCTCCATCGGCCTTTCGCTCACGATGAAGATAAGCGGCCGCGACAAAGACGCTCTCTTCGTCGGCCAATGGGCGCCCACTTTCCTGCTGCTCGGGGTTTACAATAAACTCGTGAAGCAGCTCGGCTCCGATCGCACCGAAAACAACAAGTAGCGGCAATTTTTCACTGCCGTAGGACAGCCATTGTCCGCCCGTTCTGTTAAGATGAACGGGTGACGCAAACCGTCCGCACATCAGACGCGGGCGCGAGTATGGTAGGCGAAATGCCTGCCCGCTCGCGCCTGCAGCTCTACACCAGCAACCGGCTGGAGAATCTCGCCGACGAGCTGGCGCGCGTCCTTGGCGAGCCGCTCAGCGCCGCCCTCCGGCCCGAGATCGTCGTCGTCCAAAGTCTCGGCGTCGGCCGCTGGCTCACGCAGCAGCTCGCGCGGCGAAACGGCATCTGCGCGAACATCGAGTTCCCGTTCCCACAGAAATTCGTCGCCTCCATCCTCGACGAAGCGCTCCCCGATCGCTCCGCTGGCCATTTCTACACGCGCGAGATTCTCACCTGGCGCGTCATGAAACTCCTCCCGCCGCTCCTCGATCGACCCGAATTCGCCGAGCTGCACCGTTACATCATCGACCGCCCGCGCTCCGAGCTGCGCCTCTTCCAACTCGCCGGAAAAATCGCGCACACCTTCGATCAATACCTCGCCTTCCGACCGCAGCTGATCCTCAGCTGGGAACGCGGAGCCGAGCAGCACTGGCAGGCCATCATCTGGCGCGAGCTCACCCGCTCCGCCCCGGGCCTCCACCCACCCGCCCTGGCCCGCGAATTCCAAGCCACCCTCACGAGAACCGCGCAAAGCATGTCATCCCGAACCGCGAAGACGGAGAGGGACCTCACGCCACTTCCGCGATCCCCGCATACCAAAGACCAACCCACCACCCCGCACCTCCCCGAGCGCGTCACCTTCTTCAGCATCTCCACCCTCCCGGAATTCTACGTCCAATTCCTGCAGGAACTCAGCCAGCACACCGACGTCCACCTCTTCCTCGTCCGTCCCACCCCCGAGTTCTGGAGCGACATCCGCTCCGAGCGCGAAGAATCCCGCGCCCGAAAGAAAGCACCCGCCAGTGCCCAGCTGCACCTGCAGTTCGAGCGCGGCAATCCCCTCCTCGCCTCCATGGGCAAACTCGGCCGCGAGTTCCTCGAGATCGTCAGCGACCTCACACCAGAACGCGAGCACGACCACGCGCAGGAGCCAAACGGCGACACCACCCTCGCCCGCCTCCAGCGCGACATCTACCGCCTCCACGACAACAGCAAAACCCCCGCGCCTAACGACCAATCACTCCAGGTCCACTCCTGCCACAGCCCCATGCGCGAGATGGAAGTGCTGCACGACCAGCTCCTCGCCCTCTTCGAAAAACATCCCGACCTCAAGCCGCACGACATCGTCGTGATGGCGCCGGACATCACCACCTACGCGCCCTTCATCGAAGCCGTCTTCGCCACCGCACCCGACGCGCAGCGCATCCCCTTCACCATCTCCGATCGCGGCGCGCGCGCGGAGAACGGCATCCTCGACACCTTCCTCAGCCTCCTCGAAAGCGCCACCAGCCGCTTCACCGCGAGCGAGGTCATGAGCATCCTCGAATCCACCGCGCTCCAACGCCGCTTCTCCCTCACCGACACCGACCTCGAAACAATCCGCACCTGGATCGCCGAAACCGGAATCCGCTGGGGCATTGACGCCGCTCATCGTGCCGAGCTCGGGCTGCCGGAGTTCAACGAAAACAGCTGGCGCTTCGGTCTCGACCGGCTCCTGCTCGGCTACGCCACACCCGCGCACGGCGAGCGGCTCTTCGACGGCATCCTCGCCTACGACGAAGTGGAAGGCAGCCTCGCCGAAACCCTCGGCAACTTCGCCGAATTCGTGGAGGCGCTCTTCACCGCCGCGCGCGACCTGAAGCAACCCCGCACCCTCCTCGTCTGGCAGGAAACCCTGCGGCAAATCACCGCCCGCTTCTTCGCCGCCGACGACGAACGCGAACCAGAGATGCGGCAGCTCCGCTCCATCATCGACTCGTTAGGCGAACTCCCGTTCGACGACGCCGTCGCGCTCGACGTCCTCCTCGCCCACCTCGACAGCGTGCTGCAGAACAGCACCAGCGGCTCCGGGTTCCTCGCCGGCCGCGTCACCTTCTGCGCGCTCAAACCGATGCGCACCGTCCCGTTCCGCATCGTCTGCCTCGTCGGCATGAACGACACCGCCTACCCGCGCCACCACAC
>JACCZQ010000437.1 GCA_013695905.1 Chthoniobacterales bacterium | reverse complement strand
CACGCGGGAGCGGGCCATCGTCGCCGGCACCGAGACCGCTGCCGAAGTGTTCCGGCGCGTCGATCCCAAGCTGCACGTGATGATCGAGGAGCCCGACGGCTCCGCGTTAATGGGCGGCGAAACGATCATCGAGATCCGCGGCTCCGCCCGCTCCATTGTCACTGCCGAACGCGTCGCGCTCAATTTTCTGCAGCGCCTCACCGGCATCGCCACGATGACGCGGCACTTTGTTGACGGCGTCGGTAAATCGCACGCCAAGATTCTCGACACGCGCAAGACCACTCCGGGATTGCGCGCGCTGGAAAAGGCCGCCGTCGTCGCGGGCGGCGGAGCGAATCACCGCCACGGTCTCTACGACATGGTGCTCGTGAAGGATAATCATCTCATGGCCGGCTCCGGATTCACCGCCGTGGCCGCGGCGATTCAGCGGGTGCGGGCGGACCGGCCGGATGTGCGCGTGGAGATCGAAGCCGACCGGCTGGAGCAGGTGCGCGCGTTGCTCGATATGGAAGGCCTCGACGTCATCCTGCTCGACAACATGAATCACGCGGAGATGCGCGAAGCGGTGGCGCTCGGGAAAAAGAAGGGCGTGAAATTTGAGGCGAGCGGCGGCGTCACGTTGAAAAACATCCGGCAAATCGCCGCGACCGGCGTGGATTACGTTTCGGTCGGCGCGCTCACGCACTCCGCGCCCGCCATCGATTTGTCGCTGGAGCTGACGCATGTCGCCGGCTGACGCGCTCGACGCGGAAAGATTACGCGCCGCCGTCAGCGGCCAGCTCATCGGGCACGAGCTCCTGCTGCTGCCGCAAACCACCTCGACGAACGAGGTCGTGGCGCAGATGGCCGCAGAGCACCGCGAGGGATTGGTCGTCATCGCGGAGGAGCAGAGCGCGGGGCGCGGCCAATATGGGCGCCGCTGGGAATCCGCCGCCGGCCAGGGGCTCTGGATGTCGGTGCTATTACGGCCGCGACTCGCGGTCGCGCAGTCGGCGCAGCTCACCGACCTTCTCGCGCGCACCATCGCGGAGCAGATCGGCAGTAGCGCTTCCATCAAACCGCCGAACGACGTTTACCTTGGCGGCCGGAAAGTCGCAGGCGTGCTCGTCGAGATGAAAGTGGAGCCGAACGGCAGCTACTGCGCGGTGGCGGGAATGGGCATCAACGTAAACCAAACCGCAGAAGATTTTCCACCCGAGCTGCGCGAGACCGCCACCTCCCTGGCGCTCTCTTTCGAGCAGCCGATCGATCGCACCCGCTTCGCGATCGAACTGCTCCGCCGGCTCGAGGCGAACTACCACGCCTTCACTACTCGTTAGGCCGAGAGCTGCTGCAGCGCGCGCAGCTTCTGCATCGCCCGCCCGCTCTCGATCGTCTCCCGCGCCAGCGCGATGCCGTCGCCGAGATCATGCACCAGCCCCGACACCACGAATCCGCCGGCGGCATTCACCAGCGCCAGGTCGCGCTTCGGCCCCTGCAGCTCGCCGCCCAGGATGCCGAGCAAGGTCGCCGCGTTTTCCGTCGCATCGCCTCCACGCAATTCCGCCACCGACGCTCCCGTCACCCCCAGCCAGCGCGTATCCAGCACCGCTGACGTCACCTTGCCATTCTCCAACTCCGCCAGCGTCGTGGCCCCGCTGATCGAGATGTTATCCATCCCCGCGCCCCCATCCGTGGAGCCATGCACCACCCAGGCCCGTTCGCGCTTCAGCCTGCGCAACACTTCCGCAAACACTGTGGTGAGCCGCGCTTCATAGACGCCGATAAGCTGCCGCGGCGGCCGCGCCGGATTCAGGAGCGGCCCGAGCAAATTGAAAATGGTCCGCGTCTTCGCGTAGGCGAGCTGCTCGCGGATCTCCGCGATCATCCGGAAGGCGGGGTGATATTGCCGCGCAAAAATGAAGGCGAGTCCCATCTCGCTGAGGCCCTTCATCAGTTCGTCCGGCTCGCAGTTGATCCGCACCCCAAGCGCCTCCAGGACATCGGCGCTGCCGCTCGCCGACGTGACGCCGCGGTTGCCATGCTTCACCACCACGGCGCCGCCCGCCGCGAGCATGAACATGATCGTCGTCGAGACATTGAACAGTCCCAGGCCCGCGCCGCCGGTCCCGCAGACATCGAGCAGCGGACCCGGCAGCCGCTTCGGATCAATCATCGGATCCACCGAGCGGTCGATCAGTTGCTGAACGAAGGCGGTGATCTCCTCCGCCGTCTCGCCCTTTTCGTGTAGCGCGGTCAGGAAGGCCGCCTTCTCTTCCCGCGGCGTTTGCTCGGAGAGCAGCATGCTCACGGCGTAGCTCACATCGCTGCTGTGCAGATCCTCGCGATCGCGCAGCTTCTCGATGAATGCCTTCATCGCCGGTCTGCTGCTGGCGCCGACATCCGCGCGAGCCACTCGCGATAGACAAGCGGCGAAATCTCCGACGGCTTGATTTCGCTCCGGCCGCCCCAGAACACGTTTGTGTAATCGACAGGAATTCCGCACGTGGCGAGGTGCTCGTCGATCGCGCGTTTGTGCTCGAGCAGGAGCTGTTTGTCCGTGCCGTGAGCGACCGCCATGATATTGACGTTCTTGAATTCCGGACCCGCCTCGCGCCAATAGCAGTGGGTGAGAATGTGATGCCGCCCCACCTCGCCGCCGGCTTCCACTTCCCGACCGGGAGGCACCGCCCAGTGGAAGAGCGCGTTAAACCGCGTCACGCGCACGCCGGTGGCGGAAGGCTTCACGTGCTCGAGGAACGTGGAGAACCTCCCGATAATTTTCCGCCCGTTCAGCTCCTCCGCGATGGCGCAGAATTCCTCATACGGCACACCAGCTTCGGCAGCTCGCGCGCGCCACGGTGACGGCTGAATTTCTTCCGGCGGGAACTCCCGCTTCAACGTGAGCAGCACCTGCCACTCGCGATCGCTCACGGCGACCACCTGCACCGCGTTCATTTGCGCGGGTGTGTCGGCTTTAATGCCGGGCTCGATGGTCTTCCGCCGCACATGGCCGACGCCGAGGGTGAAGATTCCTTTCGCCGGCATCAGCCGGAAGTGATCCGCCCCGACACGTTCGGCAAGGATTTCTCCATGCTTCTGCAACGAGAAGCCGTGCGGCACCTTCAGAGTCGTCCAGAGCTTGTATTCCGATCCCGCCGTTACGGTGTCGGTGGAGCGCAGCACGACGTGACCCGAAAACGGATCCTGCTGCGACATGTAATCGAACGCCGCGTCGATCCGTTCCGGCGCCACCTTCCAAGCCACCAGCGCACCGTCCGCGAGATTCGTCGCCAACAGCGTCTGCCGCACACGTCGCACTGTTCCTGCGCGCAACATCGCGGCGATGCGCGCCATCACCACCTCCACCTCCACGCCTGAGCGGGTGGCGATTTCCGCAAAAGGCTCGCGGACGAAGCCTTCAATCTTGTCCTCCGCGATGGCGAGGATCTTCTCGTTGCTTGGATCGTTATGCTCGGTCGACAGCATTCGTTAGGCGCCTTCCGTGGCGTAGGTGATTACCGCCACGTAATGGCAGAGCGTTCCGCTGAGCACAAACACGTGCCAGACAAAATGGTTATACCGCACGTGCTCCCGCAGGAAAAAAATAATGCCCAGCATGTAGGCAATTCCTCCACCGGCCAGCCACAGAATCGTGGAAAGCGGCACCACCATCGAGAGCGGGGGAAACATGAACACCGCCAGCCAACCCATCGCGAGGTAAAGGCCGAGCGCCAGCTTCGGCCGGTGCAGCACGCCTCTTTTTGTTTTGAGGAAAACGCCGCACAGCGCGAGGCCCCAGATCACCACGAGAATGCTCCAGCCCCAGGGTCCTCGCAGCGGGCCGAGCGCAAACGGCGTGTAAGTGCCGGCGATCAACAGAAAAATCGCGGAGTGATCCAGCACCTGCAGCGCATGCTTGAAGCGCGTCCGCGGCCACGCGTGGTAAAGCGTCGAACCGAGGTAGAGCAACAACGTCGTCGCTGCGAAGATCGCCGCACCGATGACAAAAGGAATGTTCTCGCGCATCCACGCCGCCCAGAGCAGCACCGGCGCACCGATCGCCGCCCCAACCAACCCCAGCCCGTGGCTGATGCTGTTCGCCATCTCTTCGCCGAAGGACTGCGTCCACTTCCCACTGGCGCGCAAATCTTCGACCACATCCATAAGCGGCAGCACAATACGAAGTTATGACGCGACGGGAAGCAGAACGTCACCGTGCGCCCGAGATTTCCGGCAAGGCCGCTGCGTTCCCCCGCCGCGAACGTAGTGGCAACGCACCATGCCTCCACTTCGCGCGATATTTTTCGATGCCGCCGGCACGCTCTTCCACCTCCCGAAAGGAGTGGGGCACCACTACTGCGTCGCCGCACGCGACGTGGGGCTGGAGCTTGAACCCCGCGCCATTGACCGCGCTTTCGGCGCAGCGTGGAAAGCCATGCCGCCCCGCGAGACAACGCGAGTTCCGCGCGAAGATGACGACAAAGGCTGGTGGCGTGAACTCGTTGATCGCGTCATGAACGAAGTCGCATCCGCGACACAAGATCTCGACCGCGATGCGTTTTTCGAAGCGGCGTATTCGCACTTCGCTGAGGCCGGAGTGTGGGAGCTGTTCCCGGATGTGATGGAAGTGCTGGAGCAACTTGCGCCGCAGTATCAGCTCGGCGTCATCTCGAATTTCGACGGCCGGCTCCGCATGATCCTGGAGCAGCTCGGCATCTCGAAATTTTTCCAGGTGGTGGCGATCTCCAGCGAGATCGGCGCGGATAAGCCGGACCCGTTCATCTTCGAGCGCGCGTGTGAACTCGCCGTCGTTCCCGCAGCTGCCGCGCTGCACGTCGGCGATGATCCGCAAAACGATTGGGCCGGAGCAGCGGCGGCCGGGCTCCGCGTTTTCAAACTGGAGCGGCCAGCGAACTCGCTGCGCGATGTGGTGACAGCTTGCGCCCCCGGTTGAACTGGACTAAAACGGAAGCTCTTCGGCGGGTTGGTAGCTCAATGGTAGAGCAGCCCCGAACGCTTTCGGGGTTGGTTGTCGGCCCGATCACTGCTATTTCTGAGACCGCTGCGGGTTGGTAGCTCAATGGTAGAGCAGCCCCGAACGCTTTCGGGGTTGGTTGTCGGCCCGATCACTGCTATCTCTGAGACCGCTGCGGGTTGGTAGCTCAATGGTAGAGCAGCGCCCTTTTAAGGCGTTGGTTGTGGGTTCGAGTCCCACCCGACCCACGACTTTCACCCCCGCAAATGGCAGAGCAGCCCCGAAAGCTTTCGGGGTTGGTTGTGGGTTCGAGTCCCACCCGACCCACTCTTCCGTATGGCTTGGGTTTACATCTTGCGTGGCTCGACGGGCCGCCATTACATCGGGTCAACGGAAAATCTGGAGCGACGGCTGCGCGAACACCGCCACGGCGGCACGCACACGACTGCACGTCTCGGCTCGGATCTGGAACTCGTCGCCAGCGCAATGCTCCCGTGCATCGCAGATGCACGCCGCCTCGAACGAGAACTGAAGCGAAAGAAAAACCCAGCTCTGGCAATCTACCTTCTCTCGGCCGCTTCCCAATCCTGACGAGCAGCCCCGAAAGCTTTCGGGGTTGGTTGTGGGTTCGAGTCCGACCCGACCCACGAGTTTCGCTACTCGCGCACCCGCGCGTATTTTCTTTGGCTGCCGTCGCGGGCTTCTATGATGTAGAAACCGGGCGTGACGCTCACGAGGCGGTCGCGGTCGCGCGTTCCCGGTGGGATGCTGCCTTTCCGGTCGCTGACGTACTCGTAGAGAATGGCGTCCGCTGCGAGAGACCAGCGGCCGGTGAAATCGGCGACGACTCTGCGGCCGGACGAGACGTGGCCGGTGAAGGTGCGGTCCTTTGAAAAGACGTACTCGGCGGATTGCTCCCCCTGCTCGTAGCGCCATTTGCCGACGAGCCGGTTCTCTGTCGGCCGGCCGGTGGTGGCGCAGGCGCAGAGACACAGGGCGGCGATGAGGAGCAGCAGGCGAGCGGGCGTGATCAAGCGGGGAAGGAATACGCGCCCCGGCGGAAACCTGCAACGACATCTCACGCGCGCCGCGTTCCAGGAAAAACAAAAAGGCCGGCTCGAAAGCCGGCCCCTTTGTGTCAGCGGAAGGTTTGGGCGGATCAGTTCTGCGCCACGAGGGTTCCGGCGGCGCGGAATTTCTTCGCCCCGGCGTAGGCGTAGAGAGGGACGTAGGAGCGTTTCCCGACCTTCTCGGTGCGGGTGGCGCTGTAGTTGAAGGTGGGGTCGAGGACGTAGCTGCCGCTGGCGGTCTGCCATTCCAGCCAGGCGTGGGTCATGCGGCTGGCGGGGGCACGTTTGCCGATGACGAGGCGCACGTTCGTGGCGCCGTTTGCCTTCATGCGGCGGTAGAGTGCGACGGCTTTGCCTTTGCAATCGGCGGGCTCACGGGCTTCGACTTCGGACGGTGTCTTCCAAACCAGGTGATACTGGTAGGGAATCTCGCGGAGGTCGGTCATCCACTCGTTCACGACGGCCAGGGAGGTGCGGTCGCTCGAGGCGGCGGGGGCGGTGAGCACCGGACGGATCGGCGTCATTTGGCGGTCGTAGGGGGTGGCTTTCACCGTCAGGAGGAGAGCATCGGCGAATGAGCTCGCGGAGGAGAGAGCGAGAATCGCGGTGAGGAGGAGGAGAGTCTTTTTCATGGCGGAATCGTGCATTGACTGCTGTTTCTATAATTCATATAAGCAACGGCTGTGCCACGAGCTGGGGGCTAACGTGAGAACCGGCGGAAGTAGCGCCACGTCGAGGGCCGCTGCAGCTACAAGTTATTTAGTAAGTCGGTCACCGGGTGCGG
>JACCZQ010000435.1 GCA_013695905.1 Chthoniobacterales bacterium | reverse complement strand
TGAACGGCGCCAAGAGGTGGATCGGCAACGCCACCATCGCTGATGTCGTGATCGTCTGGGCGAAACTCGACGACGCTGACGGGCAGGAGGCGATCCGCGGATTTCTGGTGGAGAAAGGCACCGCCGGCTTCAAGCCATCACTCATCGAAGGGAAACTCTCTCTCCGCGTCGGGCTCACGGCAGAGATCCAGTTCGAGAATTGCGAGCTCCCCGAGACAGCTCTGCTCCCGCGCAGCGGCGGACTCCGCTCCGCCCTGGAATGCCTGAACCACGCCCGCTTCGGCATCGCGTGGGGCGCCCTCGGCGCAGCGATCTCCTGCTTCGAAGAAGCGCGTCAGCACACCTTGCAGCGGGTGCAGTTCGGCCGCCCGCTCGCGAGTTTTCAGCTCGTGCAGGCGAAGCTCGCGCGCATGCTGACGGAGATCACGAAGGCGCAGCTCCTCGCCCTCCGCCTTGCCCAATTGAAAAACGCCGGCGCCGCGAAGCACTATCACATCTCGATGGCGAAAATGAACAACGTCGAGACCGCGCTGGAGATCGCCCGCACCACCCGCGATATGCTCGGCGCAGAAGGCATTCTCGATTCGCACGCCTGCATGCGGCACATGTGCAATCTCGAGAGCGTGAAAACCTACGAAGGCACTCACGACATTCACACGCTCGTCCTCGGCCAGCAGATCACCGGCATCCAGGCCTTCAGCGCCTGAGATCCGCCTGCTCCATCTGCCGCAGCAGCCGCAGGCAATACAGCAACGGCAGCAAACCGAAGACCCCAAACGAGCAGTCGATCAGCCGCCAATAGAACGGAATTCCGCGAATCGCGCCGCAGATCAGCGCCAGCGGGATGACGCCGACGCAGGCCGCTACTCCCGCATAAAGCGCGGAGCGGCCGGAGCGGGGATTCACCAGCGGCCCGATAAAAAACAGCGCGATGACGATATGTGAAAAGGCGAGCCAATCGGTGCCATACGCCATCCAGGGAAAACGCGCATACGTCTCCTCCAGCCCCTGCTTCACCGTCAGAATCCAAAACGTGAGTCCGCTGGAACCCTCCGGGCCTGTTGCTGCGCTCGCGCCGAACCACGAAGCCAGCAGCTGCAGCTCTGTGAGTAACGGAAACGCCGTGATCCCGCTGAGGACCAGCGCCACGATGAACAGCGCCAGCACAGCGCGAAAGCGGAACTCGAGCGTGCCTGTCTTCATCTGTGGAAGCGCGGCCGACTAGAGCCGCATTCCTACCACTCGATGACCGTGCTCGCCCAGGTCAGGCCCCCACCGAACACCACCATTAGGATGAAGTCGCCCTGCTTCAAGCGGCCGCTGCGGTTCGCCTCGTCGAGCGCAATCGCCACCGCCGCCGCGGAGGTGTTGCCGTAGCGATCCACGTTGATGAAGAAGCGGTCGAGCGGGATCTTCAGCCGGTCCGCAATCGCTTCGATGATGCGCACGTTCGCCTGGTGCGGAATCACGCAGGCGATGTCTTCGATCGTGAGTCCCGCCTTATCGAGCGCCTTTTTCGAGGCGTCGAGCATGGAAGTCACCGCCTGCTTGTAAACATCCTTCCCCGACATGTGGATGGTTTGCAGATGCTGGTGCGCGTTCTCGGCCGTGATCGGTGTGCGGCACCCGCCGCCCGGCATCCAGAGGATGTCGTTGTAGTCGCCGTTGCTCCCGATGTGGGTGCTGATCACGCCATGCGTGGCGGTGCTCCGATGCTGCAAAATGGCCACGCCTGCGCCATCGCCGAAGAGCACACAGGTGTTGCGATCGGTCCAGTTCGTTATCGAGCTGAGCTTCTCCGCCCCGATTACCATGACCGTGTTGTAGGTGTGCGAGGTGATGAATTGCTGCGCGATTTCCACGGCAAACAAAAATCCCGCGCACGCTGCGGAGACGTCGAGACAGGCGGCGTTCTTCGCGCCGATCTTGGTCTGCACGAAACAGGCCGTCGCCGGAAATACCATGTCCGGGGAGGCGGTCGCCAGCAGGATGAGATCGATCTCTTCGGCAGTCACATTGGCCTGCTCCATCGCCGCGAGCGCGGCGCGCGCTGCCATGTCGCTGGTATGCTCGTCTTTCGCCGCGATGCGCCGCGTTTTTATCCCGGTGCGGGTGGTGATCCACTCGTCGGTGGTATCGACGAGCGCCGACAGATCTTCGTTCGTCAGGACCCGCTCCGGCAGGTAGCTGCCGGTGCCGACGATAGACACGCTGCGTCCCGGCCGCTTAACGGACGGCGGACTCGAGCGGGGCTGTGATTTCATTATAGCGGCGAACCTCCTCCACGATATGCGGGTTCACCTCGTGTTCAATCGACTCCGCCGCCAC
>JACCZQ010000428.1 GCA_013695905.1 Chthoniobacterales bacterium | reverse complement strand
CAGGATGCCTGTGCTACGGCTGCCTGCCGCGGTTGTTGTCCTGTTCTTGCTGATCGCGAACGCGCTGCTCGCCAGCGACAAGGCAACGCCGGATTCACCGGCGGGTCAGCTTTCCCAAAAATGGCTGAGCGCGTATAACGCGGCGGACGAAGCAGCACTGCGCAGTTTCGTCGAGGAGCACTACACGCCGGAAGCGCGGAGCGGCCGTTCGGCTGCTGAGATTGCTGAAGGCCAGCTGGAGGGGCGGCAGGTGACGCAGGGTTTGGATGTGGTGGAAAGTAACGCCGCTTCTCCAGCTGAGCTCGACGTGCTGCTGAAATCGCGCGGCACGTTCATTCGTTTTCTGCGGCTCTCGCTCAAGCTCAATGAGAGCGGGAAAATCGCCGAGCGCCGCGTCGCACCGGCTCCTCCTCCAGCGGAGGCCGGGCCGCGCCTGAGCGTCGATGAGCTGGCGAAGGAACTCGACGCAAAGCTGACGGAACTCACCGCGAAGGACGAGTTCTCCGGCGCTGCGTTAATCGGCGAAGACGACAAGCCGGTGTGGCAGAAAGCGTACGGCATGGCCGACCGCGAGAAAAAACTCCCCGCGACACTTGAGACGCGGTTCCGCCTCGGCTCGATGCCAAAGATGTTCACCTCCGTCGCGATCGCGCAGCTGGTGGACGCCACGCCATGCGCCTCGATCCAACATCCAGAGAAGCGCCAAACGCCAGGAGCGGCGGCGCGGCTTTGGAGCTCGCCGCAGGACGAGTCCGTCCGACTGGCGGACTTGGAATTTGGAGCTTTATGATCAACGACCTTAAACACGCCTTCCGCAGCCTTCTCAAAACGCCCGGCTTCACCGCCGTCGCGCTCATCACCGTCGCCCTCGCGATCGCGGCGAACACCGCCGTCTTCAGCCTCGTCAACGCATTGCTCATCCGGCCGCTGCCGTTCAAAGACCCGCAGAAGCTGGTGCTGCTCTTCGAAAAATTCAGCGCCATGGGTCTCGACCAGATCCCCGTCTCCGTCCCCGAATATCTCGACTACGAGAAGCAGCTCACCAGCTACGACGGCATCGGTGCGTTCGACTTCTCGAACTTCAATCTCACCGGCGGCGACATACCGGAGCGGATCCAGGGCGCCGTCGTTACGCCCGGTGTGTTCCCGTTGCTCGGCGTGCAGCCGATCAAAGGCCGCGTCTTCAGCGAAACCGAAATCGGCGAGGGGAATGACGGCGTCGTCGTCATCAGCGAGCGCTTGTGGAAGAGGCGGTTCAACTCGGACCCGCAGCTCGTCGGCCAGCAGCTGCCGATCAATGGCCGCAGCTTCACCGTCGTCGGCATCATGCCGGAGAACTTCGAGTTCCCGCTGCCGCTCTTCGGTGTGCAGGGCGGCACCTTTGCTGAACGCGTCGATCTCTGGAAGCCGGTGGCGTTCACCGAACAGGAACGCAAGAGCCGCGGCAGCCGCAGCTACGGTGTGATCGGGCGGCTGAAGCCCGGCGTCACTCTCGCGCAGGCGCAGGCGGAGGTGGACACCGTCATCGCGGGTTGGTTCCCGCTGCACCCGAACAACTACGAGGAGGCGACAAAGTTCGGCGCCACGCTTTATGCGATCCAGGATCTCGTCGTCGGCCCGATGCGTGGTGCGCTCATGATCCTGCTCGCGGCCGTCGTCGTGGTGCTGCTGATCGCCTGCGCGAACTTGACCACGATGTTGCTCGCCCGCGCTGGAGCGCGTGAACGCGAGTTTGCCATCCGTCTGGCACTCGGCGCCGGCCGCACACAACTCGTTAGGCAAATGCTTTCCGAAAGCCTGCTGCTGGCGTTCACCGGCGGATTGACCGGTGTGTTGCTCGCGGTCTGGGGACTCGACCTGCTGCGCGCGATCGGCGCCCAAACGGTGCCGCGTCTCGCGGAAGTGAATCTCGACCTGCGGGTGCTGCTCGTCACGCTGGGGGTGGCGCTGCTCACCGGCGCGATCTTCGGGCTTATCCCCGCACTCGCGAGTGGCAAACCGGAATTGACCGAAGCGCTGAAGGAAGGCGGCCGCGGCTCCACCAGCGGCGTCCGTCGCAATCGCCTGCGCAACGCGCTCGTCATCACGGAGGTCGCGCTCGCGCTCGTGCTGCTGGTCGGTGCGAGTCTGCTCCTGAAGAGCTTCGTGCGGCTGCAGAACGTCGATCCCGGCTTTAATCCGAAGAACGTCCTCACGATGGAAGTGGCGTTGCCGATCTTGAAGTATCCGCCGGGCAAAGCGGTCGCAGATTTCTACGCGGAAGCGGTGCGCCGCGTGAAGACGTTGCCCGGCGTGGAGGCGGCGGCACTCACCTCGATCCTGCCGCTCAGTGGCACGAACAGCGACAACTCCTTCACGATCGAAGGCCGCGACTCGAGCGTGGACAAGATTCATCCCGACGAAGAAATCCGGAACATCACGCCGGAATATTTCAACGTCCTGCAGGTGCCGCTCTTGCGCGGCCGCTTCCTGAACGAAGGCGATCAGTGGGAAGGGCCGGAAGCAGTGGTCGTGAACAACGCCTTCGCGAAAAAGTGGTTCCCGGACCAGGAGGCGGTGGGGAAACGCATCACCTTCGGCAGTCCGACACAGCCCGATGTGAAATGGATCACGATTGTCGGCGTCGTGGGCGACATGCGGCACCGCGGACTCGACCAGGAGT
>JACCZQ010000426.1 GCA_013695905.1 Chthoniobacterales bacterium | reverse complement strand
CGAAGAAGCTACGAATGACAGGATGCCTCTTCCGCAGTCGCCAGACAAACTTCTTCTTCGCAGTCGCAGGTGGATGTTACGGGCATGAGCCTCGAAGTCGCTTGGGCAGGTCTGCCGGAACACAGGCATTTTGCCGGTGCGGCCACCGGACATTTTGTCCGGTGTGTCTGTGGCTGCAGTGGGCTCACCAGGCTGAAAGCCCGGTGGCCGCACAGGCTAAAAGCCTGTGTTCCCAGACGCGGACAGCAGCGCGCGATCCAGCGATCTCATGCGCCAATCATGGCAGTATTCTTCCATGCACGGATCAGGCCGCGCCGGTGACAAAGCAATTGCGGCTCACCTGCCGCCAACGAAAGGATTCGTCCGTCGCTCCTGACCGATGGTGGTCGCGGGGCCGTGCCCCGGCAGCACCGTCACCTCGTCCGGCAGCGGGAACAGTTTCTCTTTGATCCCCCGGAAGAGCAGCTCGGCGTCGCCGCCGGGTAAATCCCACCGCCCGACGCCACCGGCGAAAAGCACGTCGCCTCCGACGAGGAACTGCGACTCGCGCGAGTAGAAGCAGAGGCTGCCGGGCGAGTGTCCCGGCACATCGAGCACCTGGAACTCTACCCCCGCGAAGGTGCGGCTCGGCGTCTCCTCGATAAGGAAGTCGGGCTGCACCGGCTCGATCTCGAGCGCAAAGCCGTAGCTGCGGAAGAAGTCGGGATCGGAGATCATGGGGACGGTGTCGGCGTGGCAGCCGATCTCGCAGCCGAAGCGGCGTTTGATCTTCGCGAGGTCCGGGACGTGATCGAAGTGGCCGTGGGTGAGGAGGAGGAGTTTTGGGTGGAGGTTGCGCGACTCGAGCCAGTCGCAGGTACCGTCCGGTGCGTCGAAAAGGATCGCGCCACCGGGTGCGTGGGCGAGGTAGCAATTTGTTTCGAAGATGCCGCCGCAGAAGGTGTCGTAACGCATGTGCGCCGCAGGTTAACGCCAGAAGCTGGGAGAGGCGACCGGAGGTATCGGTTTATCGCGGGAACGGCGCATCGGGTTGGTGCCCACATGGCGCTCCTATGGAGCTGGGACTCTGGTGTGATCGAGACGCGCCGCCGAACTTCGGCTTGTGGTTGCCGAGTAACGGCGACGAGCACTTAACAGATGCGACCACAGGCGTGTCGTATCTCTGTTGCTCCGCCGGATCGAAGGACGATCAACGCGCGGTCCGTTCTGTTTCGCGGCCAGGCGGGAGCGCGGTGCCAGAGAAGGTTTTTGCGATCGCAACGTCGGTGGCGTTCACGCCGCCGCTGGCGTTGATGTCGAGGCGGAAGTTTGTGCTGTCCGCTGCCTGGCCGGAGGCGCTCTTTACCTGGCTCACGTCGGCGGCTGTGACGGCAGCGCTGTTGTTCGTGTCGGCGATCAGCACCCGGAACGGAATCGTGAAGGAGCGCGTGGTGGTGCCGTCGTTCACGCTGTTCAAGGTGACGTTCAGGTTCTGCGCGTTGGCGACGTTCGTGAGCGGGATGGTGATGGTGGAGCCGTTTACGGTGACGGCGCCGCCATTGCTGACGCCGTTGCTGCCGATGGTGCCGGTGCCACTGACGACCTGCGCCTGCGGGGCGCCATCGACGGTGAGAGCACCGGCGGCGGTCAGGCTGACCACGAGCGTGTAATCGCCGGTCGCGCCGCCACTGCGGGATTCGATCGCGGCAGCTCCGGTCTGCGCGATATCAAAGGGGCCGGCGGCGCCGTGAATCTTGCGGGAGACGGCGGATTGCACGGCGACGGTGCTGTTGAAGGTGACGCGGAAGAGGCGGCCGGTGTTCCCCCGCTCCAGATAATAGAAGCTGCCGTCCTTATCTACCTTCAGGTCAACCGCGAAGCTGAGGCCGGTGGCGAACAGGCTGGAGGTGCCATTCGCAGGGTCATAGGCGCGGATCCAGCCGCTGCAGTAATCGGCGTAAAAGTATTTCCCGATGTAAAAGTTCGGGAAGTTGTTCGTGGCGGGATTGTAGAAGGCGGCGCCGATGACCGTGCAGCCAGTGGAGGTGCCGCTGCCACGGCCATACTGCAGGATTGGATCGCGGAAATTCGGGTTGGGCGTGCCGCAGGCGCCTTCGCAGTTCGGCCAGCCGTAGTTCGAGCCGACGATGCCGTCGTTGATCTCTTCCCAAGTGGATTGCCCCACGTCATTGATGAACATGCGGGTGCTGCCCGGCTGGAATGCGAAGGTGAAGGGATTCCGCAGGCCCGCCGCCCAGATGGCACGGTTCACCCCGGTGGGAGTGCCGACGATGCCGGGAATCGAGAGGGGATTATCCTCGGGAATGGTGCCGTTGGTGTTGTAGCGCAGCATCTTGCCGTGGCGGGTGTTGACGCTCTGCGAGTTTGAGGAGACGGCGTTGTCGCCGACAGCGGCGTAGAGTTTGCCGTCGGGTCCGAAATGGATCGCGCCGCCGTTGTGGTTGCTGGCGGAGAGAGCGTCCAGTTCCACCAGCATGACCTCGCTGCCGGCGAGCACCACGTCGCCGTTCGCGGTAAACCGGCTGATGCGGTTCCGCAGCGGGGAGGGATTCGTGTAGTAAACGTAGAGGTATTGGTTCGTGGCGAAGTCGGGGTCGAAGGCGATGCCGAGGAGGCCGCGCTCGCCGGTGGAATTCACCGTCAGCGTCATGAACGGCGTTGGCAGCAGCGCGCCGTTTTTGATCACGCGGAGCGAACCGCCCTGGAGGCAGACGAAGATGCGGCCATCGGGCGCGATCGCCATCGCGGTAGGGCTACTCAGGCCGGAGGCGACCAACTGTTCGGTGAAGCCGCTTGGCAACGTCGCGCCGTGGAGCGGGAGGGAGAGAGACAGGCCAGCGAGGAGGAGCAGAGCAAACTTCTTCATACGTAAGAAATAGCGCGAAGAAGCCGGGTGCGCGACGGGTATTCTGCGCGCGGCTTTGGCGGAGTGGATGGCGTAGGCTGCGCTTTGGCTCAGCAGTAAGTGCGAGCGGCGATGTTTTTCCGGAACGTGATCCCGGAGCAAAGCACCGGAGGTGCGACGGAAAACAGCCCGGAGTGCAGCGCCAGCGGAACTCCGGGTGCGTCGCCGCGACGGAGTGGTCAAGTCCCTGAAAGGGGCGACGGAACGGGATTGCCGCGTGGCTGAATCTCACGGGGCGGTTCGTCTCAACGGTCGTGGCCGGCGCGTTCCGTCGCCCCCTTCGGGGGCTTGGGTGCTCCGTTGACCCCGCGATTCCCGGAGTTCCGCTGACGCTGCACTCCGGGCTTTATTCCGTCGCACCTCCGGTGCTGTGTCAGCTGACATTACCGTGAGGTTGTTGGCGCCTTGGGTCGGGCGGACGCGGCTTGATACTCGTGATGGATTCCATGCTTTCGCCGAGTTCAGGTGCCGTTCTCTTGATGCTTGCGAGCGACTCCGAAAGCCTTCGCGAGCGGGGCAGAGCGTCGCCCTCCACGATCACGCCAAATCGCTCGTCCGGGGATCGATCAAGTGGATGCTCAGAGGGTGCAAGCTGGAAGCTTGCGCTACTTTGCATGCTGGCGACGGCTCCGACTGGTGGTGTGCGGTGAGGGTGTTGTGTCAGTGCCCCGCGCTCAGGCGGCTGAGCAGAGTAGTGCGAGCTTCCAGCTTGCAGTCTTCCGGGTAACCTCGCGCAACTTGCCCGAATATGGGCAACGCGCTGCGCAACGGCGTCGGCAGGTGCTGTGGGCATGCGCCCGTTTCCGAGTCACGCCACGCGGATTGGACGCCGCGGCGCAGCGTCCTACCTCGCCGCCGGTGGCGGGCTGTGAAGGTTCAACGCGCGCAATCGCGGCGCGCCGGTGTTCCCAGAGCTGCTGAGCCTTTACCGCGCCTGCTCTCGCCCGGCTTTTTCGCTCTCGCTGCTGCCGGTGGGCAGTTGCGTGCCGGAGAGCGACTTCACGAACGAGACGTCGGCGGCGTTGATGGTGCCGTTGACATTCACGTCGAGCCGGAAGTTTGAGGAGTCCACCGGCTGGCCGGAGGAGCCTTTCGTCAGACCCACGTCCGCAGCATTCACGCTGCCGTTGTTGTTCGTGTCGCCGACGAGCACCTTCAATGTGCCGGTGACGGTGCTGCTGGTGTTGCCGGAGGCGTCCTGCACGTTGTTCAACGTGACGGTGAGCTGCTGTGCGTTCGTGACGCCGGTGAGGTTCACGACGTACTCGTTCTGGTTCGCACCTGCGCCGCGGCTGGCGATGCTGCCGGTGCCGCTGCTGATGCTGGCGTCGCCAACGGCCGCGACGCGGTCGCCGAAGGTGAAGACCATGGTGTATTCGCCACCAGCACGTGGCTCGGTGGCGGTGCCGTCGGTGAGGTCCACATCAAAGGTGCCGGCGGCGCCGTGTGTCTTGCGCGAGGTGACGGATGCCACCTGCACCGGACCGGTCGGGACGGGGCCGAGGGGGAGCGGCCATGCCCAGGCGCCGTGGCCGCGCGTCCAGAGCGACAGCGTGGTGCTGCCGCGATCGATCTGCATGTCCCAGATCATCGTGTTCGGCACGCCGGTGAAGCGATACCACACGGGCGTCGCGGCCGTGATGTCGTCGGTGTAATAGAGGCCGATGTCGGTGCCGGCGAAGACTTGCTGCGGATAGTTCGGATTCACGATGATCGAGTCGACCGGAATGTTCGGTAGATTGCCGGATTTATCTTCCCACGTGAAGGAGGTGCAGTTCGCCTGGCAGGCAACGCGGAGCACGTGGCCCGGTGTTCCAGGCGTGGTGTCGTTGAACCCGCCCAAGGCAGCGTAGCCGATCGGGGTGGCGGCGGCGGAGACGCCGGGGTCGAGCGCGATGCCGAGGATCGGGCGATTCGGCAGCACGGCGTTGGCGCCGGTGACGTTCACCCAATTACCCGCGCTGGCGACGCCGGTGCCGAGATTGAAGCCGATCCAGGCGTTGCCGTCGTTCGTGCCGAGCATGGCGACGCTCTTGTACTTCGGCGAGTATTTCACCTGGTTGATAAACGAGCGGTTGCCGAGCGACTGCTTCGTCATGTTCAGGTTCGCAGGGCTGTTTGTAATCACCCACGTGTTCGTGGTGGTCGCGCCAGTGATGGTTTCATAAACGCGCGTGCTGCCGACGATGAGGTTGCCGCAGCCGGTGCTCGCTCCCGCCGGGCCGCAATCATCGCCGCCGGGAATGCCGCCATGGAACAGATCGTAAGGCAGGATGAACGACTGAGTGTCCACGCTCCAGCCGCCGTTCCGCGTGCTCCACGTCGCGCCGGGTTGGGTGCAATTCGAGACGCATCGCGCGATTGACCCGCTGTTGTTGCCCTGCCAGAAACGCAGCTGCGTTCCCGTGCCGACGGGATCGATGCGCGCGTAGAAGCCATCGCCGCCGCGGCCCATCTGCCACTGCACAGGACCTGCTGGCTGGCCGGCGAAGGTGACGGAGAACGAGCCATTATCCTGGGAGCCGCCATTCGCCTGCGGGCTGGCGGAATTCGCGAAATTGCCGCTGATATCGCCGGAGTAGAACTCGATCGTGTTCAGGGTCGTGCCGATGTTGAACCAATTGTTCCGCGTGACGCCGGGGATGGCAGTCGCGGCATCGTTGCTGGCGTAAATGCCGCCGTCGTTGCCCTTCAGCAGCATGCTCGACGAGCCGTTCACGAAGTGCAGCACGTGCTGATCGACGTGCACGCCGCGATTCACGGAGTCGTAGCCGCAGGTCAGATTGTAGAGACCCGTGAGGCCGGTGCGCAGTGCGACCCACGTGTCGTAGGTATCAACGAAAAGGCGGTCCGGGTTGTTCGGATCGACTGCGAGGCCCTGGTCGTACCAGTTCTGCGGGTAATCGCCCGAGCCCGGTGCGCCGGTGCAACGCGCGAGCGAGCCGCCCGCGGAACCGGGCAGAAAGCTCCAGCTGTTGCCGCCATCGGTGCTGGACCAGATGCCGAGCTGGCAACCGGAGGCGTTGTTGCAGCCGCTGGCGCTGTTTGGCGCGATGGAGGCGACCTGCGCGTAGAGGTAGTTCGGATTGCTCGGCGCGAGCGCGATATCGATGCGCCCGAGCTGAGTGCCGACGCCGAGACCGCCGTACGGTGTGCCGCTGCCGGCGTTCATGTTTGCGCCGGTGGAGTAGGGGCTGCCGGGCACC
>JACCZQ010000414.1 GCA_013695905.1 Chthoniobacterales bacterium | reverse complement strand
AGCACCTCCAGAGCGGCGAGTGATTGGTGGGAGCTCAGATAAACCACGGGAACGCCCCGCGAGTGCCACCGGCCGCGATACTGGCGTGCACCTTCCCCCGAGAAAGCAGTGGTGGCGTAGCGGGCTTTCTGAATGCGCCAGCCCGATGGCATCAGCTAAGAACGCCGTACTCAATGCAGCCGAGGAGGTTCTCCACCTCACGCGCACCGACTTCAGTGCGGGCATAATCGAGCGGTATTACGCCGCCGAGACCGTACTGCGGGAACGAGAGCCACTGCCGCGCACGGTCCACCGTGCCGAAGACCATTTCCGCCTGCCGCAGGATGCGGGCAAAGCGGATGACGCGGTCGGATTCGTCGGGCGCGAGACGACCCGCTGCCTTGCGCCGGTGGAGAGTCGCTCGAGGAATCCCAAGCTTCTCGCCTAGCTGGTCGAGCGGAAGTGCCAGCTCCTCCCGCAGGCTTTCGAACTCGTCGAACGGGAGCCCCTCCTGCACCACCTTCACCAACTCGTTGGGCGTGCGGCTGCCGTTCTTGACCACGCTTCCCAGTTTGGCGGCCGGCTTTTTCTTTCGCACTGAGGCCTTCATATGAGACATTCTACTATCTCATATGGAGCACGCCAAACTATTTCGTGGCGCACCACTGCTCCACCCAGTCGTTCACCGTCTTGTACCACAGCTGCGAGTTCTGCGGCTTGTTCACCCAGTGGCCTTCATCCGGGAAGTAGAGGAACTTCGACGGGATATTCTGCCGCTGCAGAGCGGTGAAGAGCTGGAAGCCTTCCGACACATCCACGCGGTAGTCGAGCTGCCCGTGCACCACGAGGGTCGGCGTTTTGAAGTTCTCCGCGCGCAGGTGTGGCGAGAAGTTCTGGTAGAGCTTGCGCTGCTCCCACGGCGGGCCCCGGAATTCCCACTCGGGGAACCACACCTCTTCCGTCGTCCCGTAAAAGGACTCGGTGTTGTACAATCCGCAATGCGACACCGCGCAGCGGAACCGGTCGGTGTGGCCAAGGATCCAGTTCACCATGTAGCCGCCGTAGCTGGCGCCCATCGCGGCCACGCGCTTTTCATCGACGAACGGGTAGATCTTGATGACGTAGTCGAGACCTTTCATCAGGTCTTCATACGGTTTGCCGCCCCAGTCGCCGGTGATTGAATCGGTGAACGCCTGCCCGTATCCGGTGGAACCGTGAAAGTTAATCAGCACCACCACATAGCTGCCGGTGGCGGCAAAGAGCTGCGCGTTCCAGCGATAGGTCCAGGAGTTCGACCACGCGCCCTGCGGGCCGCCGTGGATCAGAAATTTCACCGGATATTTCTTTTTCGCGTCGAAGCCCGGTGGCTTCAGCATCAGCCCGTGCACCTCTGCGTCGTTCGCGCCGCGGAAGGTGAAGTCCTCCAGCTGCGGCATCGCTATCCCGGACAGCAGCTGCTCATTCATCCGGGTCACTGGGGCGGCTTCGGATTTCTTTCCGGCGCCAGAAACGTCGATCCGCCACACCTCGTTAGGCGCGGCCATGGATGCGCGGAGGAAGAACAGGGTGTGGCCGGCGCGGTTGAGATCGGTGGCGTAGAGGCGGGCGAGTTCCGTCGGCTGCCTGGCGTTCAAGGGCAGCGCGTAGATCGGTTCCTCCGCGCGATGTTCGGCGGCGAAGTAGATGGTTTTGCTGTCAGCCGACCACTGGAAGCTGCCTAACGAGAGATCGAAGCCTTCGCTCGCATCACGCGCCTGGCCGCTCTGGCGGTCGTAGATGACGAGCCGGTTCTTGTCGGCCTCAAATCCAGCGCGCGCCATCGAGCGCCACGCGATGTGAGCGCCGTCCGGCGAGTAGAGCGGCACGGTGTCGCTGCCGGGGCTGGTGGAGATCTTCTTCGGCGCGCCACCGGTGATCGGCAGCAGGAATATTTCGTTATTCGTGCTGGTCGCCTCCACCTGGTCGATGTTGCTGGTGTAGGCGAGTTCCTTCCCGTCGGGTGAGACGGCATACATGTCCTGCCCGCCGAGGTTGAACGGCGGCACGTCGTGATCACCGGGCGTGAGATCGCGCGGTTCCGGCACGTGGCGCGAGTTTTCAACTCGCTCAGTCGCAGAGAGCAAGTTGGAAACTTGCTCCACATTGATGACAAAGAGGTGGCTGCGCTTGAAGTTCATGAACGCGTTCCAGTGGCGATACAGCAGCCGCTCGAAGATTTGCGCTTGCACCTTGCTCTCCTTCAGCGCCTCGTCGCGCTGCTGGTTGCACGTGTCGTCTTTGCAGTCGGGATAGACCTTCGAGACGAAGACGATGTTCGCGCCGTCGGGTGACCAGATGCCGCCATCCCCGCCGGTGGAGAGGGTGGTCAGCTGCTGCGGCTGGCCGACGAGTTCGCCCTTCTCGGGATCGAACCCGCAGATCCAGATCTGCGCCGGATCCGTCGCTTTCGAGGTGAAGATGATCCGCTTCCCGTCCGGCGAGAATCGCGGGCGCGACTCCTCGTTGTCCGTGCCGGGATTCAAGCGGCGCGCTTCCCCGCCGGTCGCCGGCACAATCCAGAGCCGGGAGCGGGTCTTGTTCTCCTCCCAGTCCACTTCGCTCGCGCTGAATACGACCCACTGGCCATTCGGCGTCGGCTGCGGATCGCCCACGCGCTTGAGCTTCATCATGTCCTCGAACGTGAACGGGCGGGTGCCGGTCTGCGGTGAAGTTTGCGCGGCGGCCGGGATGATGAGCAGCAGCGAGAGAGCGAGAATTTTCCAAGGCATAGATGAACTCCGGTTGAACCGCGCCAAACTCCCGCCAAAGCGGTGCCGTCGCAACAACGGCTGCGCAGCGCGCGAGCAGCACCTGCGTTGACGTGAGCCTCACCCATGAGCGACACTGCGGCGATGGAGTGTCCCTTCACCTCCGGGAGAAAATCGCCGGCTTACTATGGTGATTACCTCGCCATCGACGAGCTGCTCCAGCTCCAGCGGCCTTACAGTCTCAAGGAGGGCAAGCTGATCGCGCATGATGAGATGCTGTTCATCGTCATCCATCAGGCTTACGAGCTTTGGTTCAAACAGATCCGGCATGAGCTGCAGGCGTGTCTCGAAGTTTTGAAGAAACCTTCCGCCGACGACGAAGGGCCCGACATGAACGTGGTCGTGCACCGGCTGAAGCGGATCGTGGAGATATGGAAGCTGCTGAACCACCAGGTCGATGTGCTGGAGACGATGACGCCGCTCGATTTTCTCGAGTTCCGGGAGCTGCTCCACGGCGCCTCCGGGTTCCAGAGCAGGCAGTTCCGCCAGATCGAGGCGGCGCTTGGTTTGCGGATGGAGAACCGCTTCCGCCCCGATTATTACAAGCACACCGAGCTCGGCGGATTTAACGAAAAGGATTTCGAGGAGATCACCGAGTTCGAGCAAGAGCCGTCGCTGCTCCAGGTGGTGGAGCGGTGGCTCGCCCGCGCGCCGTTTTTCGAGGACTCGTTCTGGAGCGAGTGGCACGAGGCTGACGACGAGCCGCTCGCGTCAAAGGAGCAGCCGCGGTTCTGGACCCGCTACCGCACGTTGTTCGAGCAGAGCCTCTCTGAGCGGGACGAACGAGCGGAGATGATGACGAAGTTTGACGCGATTTTCTTCACCAGCGGCTGGGGCGATTTCTCACCCGCGTCGCTGCGTTCGGCGCT
>JACCZQ010000411.1 GCA_013695905.1 Chthoniobacterales bacterium | reverse complement strand
CCTGGAACGACATCGTCGATGTCACCGTCTTCCTCACCGACATGAAGGCGGACTTCCCCACCTTCAACCGCATCTATCCCGAATACTTCGCCGGCCCGGACAGGCCAAACCCCACCCGCACGACGGTAGAGGTCGGCGCTCTGCCGACGCCGATCGCGATCGAGCTAAAGGTCATCGCCGTTGCACGTTGACACTTTGCGTCTTGACGGGACATATCTTCGTGAGACATAATTGTATCACAATGAAAACAGCGACTGTCCGCGACCTGCGCAACAACTTCGCTACTGTCTCCAAGTGGCTGGAGTGGGGAGAACAAGTGGCGATCACCCGAAACGGCCAGCCATTCGCGACTCTTTCTCCTGCGGTCAAGGAGAAGCCGAAAAAGGTCGATTGGGCGGCGCGATTCGCGAAGCGCAAGCCGCTCGGCCGACAGCTTACCGCTGAAGAGACTGACGCCGTTTGGTCGCGGCTACGGGATTAGGTGTGGCGGCGGACGCATACCCGGACTCGTCCTTTCTCATCTCCCTGCACCGCACCGATACGCATCACGCAGAGGCGCATTCGTTTCTCGCCAGACACGCAGCTTCTCTCGCTTTCACACCTCTGCACCGCATCGAGGTGCGAAACGCGTTGCGGAATGTCACCGCCATCGGAGAAATGACTGAAGCCGAGTGTCGGCTCGCGTTCCGTCAGATCGAGGAGGATCTTCGTGACGAGATCCTCGTCCATACCGCGATTGAGTGGACGAACGTCTTCCGCCGCGCGGAGCAATTGAGCGCCGATTACGCCGCAGCCGCCGGCCAGCGAACCATCGATCTGCTGCACGTTGCGATCGCCCTCGAATCCGGCGCCAAAACATTCCTCTCCTTCGACACCCGCCAGAGGAAACTAGCGCAAGCTGCTGGGCTAAAGGTGAAGCCATGACTTACTCGCCTAACGAAGAGTTTGCGCTGCAGCTCGACGCCGCCGATCCGCTGCGCCGCTTTCGTGATCGCTTCCACATCCCCACTGACACCACCGGCCGGCCGCTCCTGTACTTTGTCGGCAACTCGTTAGGCCTCATGCCAAAGGCCACGCGCGCGGTGGTGGAGCAGGAGCTGGAGGATTGGGCGCGTCTCGGCGTCGACGGGCATCTGGACGGCCGCACCCCCTGGTATTCGTATCACGAAACCGTCCGCGAGCCGCTCGCCCGCCTCGTCGGCGCGCAGCCGCACGAGGTCGTGGCCATGAACAGCCTCACGGTGAATCTCCACCTCATGATGGCGACGTTCTACCGTCCCACATCATCGCGGTTCAAAATCCTCATGGAGGAGCCAGCCTTCCCCTCCGACACCTACGCCATCAAATCGCAGATCACACACTACGGCCGCGACCCGCAGGAGGCGCTCCTCCTCGCCCGCCCGCGCGAAGGCGAGTTCACGCTCCACCACGACGACGTCGAGGCGCTGCTCGACGAACACGGCGACCAAATCGCGCTGGTGCTGCTCGGCGGCGTCAACTTCTTCACCGGCCAGCTCTTCGACATCGCCCGCCTCACTGCCGCCGCGCAGAAACACGGCTGCACCGTCGGCATCGACCTCGCCCACGCCGTCGGCAACGTCCCGCTGCAGCTCCACGATTGGGACGTCGATTTCGCCGTCTGGTGCTCCTACAAATACCTGAACTCCGGCCCCGGCGCCGTCGCCGGCGCCTTTGTCCACGAACGCCACGCCACGAACCGGAGCCTCCCCCGCCTCGCCGGCTGGTGGGGCAACGACCCCGCCACCCGCTTCCGCATGCACCTCGAGCCGGAGTTCATCCCCGTCCCCTCCGCTGACTCCTGGGCGCTCAGCAATCCACCCATCCTCTCGCTCGCCCCGCTCCGCTCCTCCTTCGCCATCTTCGACGAAGCCGGCGGCATGTCCGCGCTCCGCGAGAAGTCGGTGCAGCTCACCGGCTATCTCCAGTTCCTCCTCGATCGCGCCCCGTCGAAGCTCTACACCGTCATCACTCTACGCGAGCCGACTGAGCGCGGCTGCCAGCTCTCCATCCTCGCGCACGAACATCCGAAAGAGCTCTTCGCCAAACTCGAAGCTGCCGACGTGAAATGCGATTTCCGCGAACCGAACGTCGTCCGCGCCGCGCCCACACCGCTTTACAACACCTTCCACGAAGTGTGGCGATTCGCCGACCTCCTCGCGCAGCACCAGACCGCCGCGTGAGCCATCCGGCCGCACCTCCGGGTGACGATCGCCTCGCGCGACATCTCCGCGGCTTCGGCCCGATCGGGCTGCTTGCGATCGTCGTGGTGCTCTCCGGCAACTACCTCTGGATCCCCCTCAGCTCCTTGCTGGTGCTGCTCTGGACATGGCGTTCGCGCACCCAATGGCCGGAGATCGGCTTCGTCCGCCCGCAGAGCTGGCTCACCACCTTGCTGCTCGGCGTTCTTCTCGGCTGCGTCTTCAAGCTCGTCATGAAAGCGCTGGTCATGCCGCTCCTCGGCGCTCCACCCACCAACGCAGCCTTC
>JACCZQ010000382.1 GCA_013695905.1 Chthoniobacterales bacterium | reverse complement strand
CCGCGCTTGTTGTCGGCGAATTCCGTCAGCGCCTTTTCCGGGTCGAGAGGGTCAGTCGCGGCATCAGCGCGATTGTCTTTCGGGCGATGGTGCCGGAATCCATTCGCTGTGCTCGTTCCATTGACAGGCTTACGGACCAGATAAAGCTGCTCGTGTTCCTGTACGACCGCCGTCGCCGCCGCAGTCTTCGGCGAAGTGGAAGGCTTCTTCATCGCCGCGCTCTTTCGCATGTTGGTGTTTACCACGGCGCGGGCTTCCGGACACGGCAAAAATACTCAAAAAACGCTGTTACTAGCCAGCGCCCAATAATCACTCCGCCCAGAGCGCGATCATCGGGTCGACGCGGCTGGCGCGGGTCCAGCAGGCGAGGAAGGCGATCGTGAGGAGCATCACGGCGATCCCGGTGAATGTGATCGGGTCGGAGGCGCTCACGCCGTAGAGGAAGCTCTTCAGCAGGCGGGCGCCGGTGAGGCGAGCGCCAGGCCGATGAGGGAGCCAGCCACATGCCCTGGCGGACGATGAGCTTTTAGACGTCGGAGAGCTGCCATGCGCAGGCCGATCTCGCGATGCGCCCGGCGGAAGGCAGCGCAAGAGATTGAATCAGGAAAGCAGGAAAGCAGGAAAAAGAGGGATGGAATTTGGAAGCCAGGAAACCAGGAAGGGGATGAACGGCGCCGGTCTTCTGAGGGTCGTCGCGCCAAGGGATTCAATCAGGAAATGAGGAAAGCAGGAATGAAGGCAGGAAAAATGTCCCCCCCGTCCCCTTCCGGCTTTCTTGCTTTCCTGATTCATAAAGCTCCTGGTTGATTCGCTCGTGCCGCTCGTTCACAGCCTACGCGAGCGCCGGGTTTGGCTGTCTAGCCGGCGGCTGCCCATCCGACGTGTTCCGGATTCAGAAACCTCATGGCTTCCTGGTTTCCAAATATCCGCAGAATTCTGAATCCAAACCGCCGCAATCAAAGAATCGAAATCCGTTTCCCTCCTGCTTTCCTATTTGTCCTGATTCATAGCCTGCCGAGCCCCCGCATCCTGGTTTCCTGGCTTCCAAATTATCTCTAAAAAGACGAGTTCAGGGGCAGCAGGGCTGCCGGATACGATTCCGGGTTGTGAAGACGAAACCTGCCGGCTCGGGTGCGGTTCGTGGCCGCCGGAAGTTTCTCCGTTATTTCCCGGGCGGTTTTCGCGACGTGACCTACGTCGACTGGGAGCGCAGCTATAAGTGGGAGACGCACCAGCGCTGGGAAGAGGCGCTTCATCGTGACGAGTTTCGGCGGCTCCTCGAGAAGCGCGATTATTCCGAGATCGCCGCGCGCGCGGTGCGCACAGAGCAGCGCGCGCGGCACAGCATGATCTTTTCGTTCGAGAAGATGGCGCTGCGCGATGCGGTGAAGTCTGCAGCCGGCGCGAAAGTATTTGCGGAGGGGCTCTACGAGTTTCTCCACGGGCCGGGCACGGCGGAAGCGAAGTTTGGCGCATGGTGCGAAGCGGTGGCTTCGCTGCCGCGACGCCAGACGCGGGTGCTGACCTGGCCGCTCGTGACGGTATGGGGCTTCATAGCCCAGCCGAAGGAGCACATTTTCCTCAAGCCGAACGTGACCAAAATCGCGGCGCGCGCCTACGGCTTCGACTTTCGCTACCAATCGAAGCCGACCTGGGCGACGTACGCGAGTCTGCTGGAATTTGCCGCGACGGTGCGCCGGGATGTGCGCGACCTGCGGCCGCGGGATATGATCGATCTCCAATCGTTCATCTGGGTGCAGGGATCCGACGAGTATCCGGACAAGCGCTAACTAGCGCGGTTCGTCATCGCTCGGTTGTAGGCCGCGTCTCCCGACGCGGCGGGCTGTCAACCTCACCATTCACACCCAGATGCGCGGCCAATTCCCACCCCGCCGGGTCAGAGACCACGGCCTACAACGACCGCTCTCCAGGTGATCTGCGGGAGCAGCATTGCACCAGCGTCAAAGTGTAAAAAATCGTGACACAGATGTCACTCAAACTGACGCAAAATGAGGCCGGCAGCAGCTGTCTCCCTAGGTAACCCGCCTCGGCACGCCCGTTGCTAAAGAGACTGGCATGTTAACTCTATCAGCTTTCGTGGTCGCGGTGGGATCGGTGTTCGGCAGCGTGTTCTGGGCCTGCAAAGAGGACCTCACCACCCCGGCGTAAAGCCAATTTGGTTTAGGTTAGGGGCTGCGGCGCGGTGCTCATGGGGGTGAGAACCGCGCCGCTTCTTTTTTGCCCACGCCCTCCGGCCGCGGTTTACTCGCCGCTGCATGCCGGTAGGCTCCCGATCCTATGGCTCTCTCGCAGGATCAAATCACGGACGCGCTCCGGGCGGTGAAATACCCCGGCTTCAGCCGCGACATCGTTTCTTTCGGGCTGGTGAAGGGGGTGGAAATCAATGACGGAAACGTGACGGTGCAGCTGGCGCTTCAGACGAACGATCCCGCCATCCCGCGCTCGATCAAAGCCGACGCCGAGAACGCGCTGCAATCACTCCCGGGTGTACAGCAGGCGAAGGTGCTCATCGACATCCATGCGCCGCCCGCGGGTGCGGGAGCAGCGGGTGTCGGTGCCACGCAGATCGAGGGGATCAGGCATGTCATCGCCGTCGCCAGCGGCAAGGGCGGCGTCGGCAAGTCGACCATTGCCGCGAATCTGGCCGTCGCGCTCGAGCAGACGGGAGCGCGCGTCGGCCTCTGCGATTGCGACATCTATGGGCCGAGCATCGCGCTGATGTTCGGCACGCGCGACAAACCGACCGCGACAGAAGAGAACAAGATCATCCCGATCGAGCAGTACAACCTGAAGCTCATGTCGATGGGATTCCTGCTCGACGACACTTCGCCCGCGATTCTGCGCGGCCCGATGGTGACCCGCTACATGCAACAATTCCTGCGGCAGGTGGAGTGGGGCGAGCTCGACTACCTCGTGCTCGATCTGCCGCCCGGCACGGGAGACATTCAGCTCACCATCGTGCAGACGGTGGCACTCGCCGGCGCCATCATTGTCAGCACGCCGCAGGAGGTGGCGCTCATCGATGCGCGCAAGGCGGCGATGATGTTCGAGAAGGTCAATGTGCCGGTGCTCGGCTTCGTGGAAAACATGAGCTACTTCGTGTCGCCGGGCGACGGGGTGCGGCACAACATCTTCGGCATCGGCGGCGGCGAACGGGAAGCGAAGCGGCTGCGGGTGCCGTTGCTGGCGCAGATCCCGATCGATATTCCGACGCGTGAAGCAGGCGATCGCGGCCGCCCGATTGTGGCCGAAGCACCGGCGTCACCGGTGGCGGCGGAGTTCATGAAAGTGGCGCAACACCTCCGCAGCACAATCGGCTAAGCAACGAATGCGCATGCGCGGAGTTCAATAGGCACAACCCGATGCTCTATAACATTCGAGACGGTTTAGATTGACGACCGTGCCGATTTTATGAAAGACAGTTCCGAGATGCCGCCGCTGCCGCAAGGGGAACAGTCGCAGTTCGTTAAAAACTCTGTGCTCTACAAGGAGTTCCTGGCCGAGCGGGAGGAAATTTTGAAGCACAAGTGGATCGAGAGCGAGAAAGCCGGGACCGATATCGGCTTCGAAAAGGCGCTGCTCGATTGGATTGTGAAACATCGCTCCAGCTGGCGCGATAAACGTCTCAAGGAGGTTCGAGCTCAGGCGCAACCCGCCCACTCCTGAACCGCCACCCGCTGCTGCTCCTTTAACGCGATCCCGCGAGGTCGTGAAGGAAACGCATGTCTGCACCCACTGCTTCATCTGCGCCCGCTCCGGGCGTGCTCGTCCTCGACGCCGAAGGAATCCGCCGCGCGCTGCGCCGGATCGCGCACGAGATCATCGAGCGCAATGCTGACCTGCACGCGCTCGTCCTGGCGGGGG
>JACCZQ010000371.1 GCA_013695905.1 Chthoniobacterales bacterium | reverse complement strand
CTCAAGATGGATCGCATCGAGCATTGGATGTCGAAAGGCGCGCAGCCCTCTGACACCGTCCGGAGTCTGATCAAGAAGAACCGCGGCGTGGCTGCGGCGGCACCAGCTGCTCCGGCGGCCGAAGAGCCGGCAGCGGTCTAGTTGCCGGAACGGAGACCGGGTTTGCAACCCGGTGCAGGTATTGATGTTCGACAGCAGAGGAGCGTTACCCGCGGTCGCCTCGTCATCGCGCCGATAACGGGCAAGAGCTACGAACTCGCCGACTTGGTGGCGGGCATCAGCCGCAAAAACCGCCATGCCGAGAGCGACACCGCCAGCGCCCAAGGCGCTGAGGTGGGGTAATGGCCCGGCGTTACATTCCCGATCGCGGCGACTCGTCTGGCTGCAATTCAACCCGCAAAGCGGTCACGAGCAGGCAGGGCACCGGCCGGCCGTCACCCTCTCACCCCGCAGTTACAATCAGCGATCCAGTCTTGCCATTTTCTGTCCCATCTAGGCGGATGCTGGGCCGAGCCGTTCCAGTGTTTCGCGAACGTTGAGAATCGGAATCCCTTCGAAATTCTTCATCGCGAGCAAGTCGTCATCTCCGGAAACGATTGCGTCAACTTGCCCGCTGACGGCAGCTTCCAGCACGTGCAGATCTCGGCGGTCGCGCAGCTCTGCTGGTACCGACAGCGGCTGAGGCAGGATCGGAACGACCTCACGTCGCAAGCGCAGGACGAGCGTTTGCGGAGTCACGCCCCGCAAAGCAAGTCTTGCCGCCAGCTTCGGGCGGCTGACGACGTAGGCGAACTCTTCGAGTAATTCGGGCGACAGAATCACCTCCGCGCTGCCATTCTCCCAGGCATCGAGCAAGCGCGCTGGCAGGCCATCCCAGAGCGCGCCAGAGATCAGGACGTTCGTATCAATGACGAGCTTCACGCGCAGCGCGTTCCGCACGGACGGCACCTACCTCCGCCTGAACTTCTGTCAGAGACATCGGTTCGCCCGGCAAAGACCGCAGCTCCCGCGCGATCGCAAAAAAATCCCGGCGATCACTTCCCTCCGCAAGCTGGGCTTCCAAGACACGCGCCACCTGCGCCGGTTCCAGCAGGCCGGCGGCACGGGCTCGCTCAGCGAGATCATCAGGGAGTTCGAGTGTAACCGTCATCAGTGCGAAAAGGTCAAGCGCATGAACTGTACGCCCGCTCAGAAGCTTGCGTCAAAGGCTAAGCATTGCCCGTTCGGCGGGTGACAAGCGAATGGCTTTTCCGCTCCCGATGCAACTCACACGTGACACAACGCAGCGGTCCGATAACTTGACGGCGTGAAAGAATTTCTCGAGTTCGTCATTCGCTATCTCGTCGAGTTTCCGGATGAGGTGATCATCACCGAGAGCCCGAGCGGCAACTCCACAGTGTTCCGCCTGGCGATGCGGCAGAGCGACGTCGGTCGGATCATCGGCCGGAATGGCCAAACGATTCAGGCGATCCGCGCGCTGCTCGCCAGCTCCGCCGCTCGGCACGATCAACGCGCTACTCTCGAGATTATCGAGTAATTCGCCGACGACCGGCGACTCCCACAGCTCCTCCTGCTGAACCGGCGGCGGAGTGCCTTCGACCTGGCTGCCGATGTAGGCGAGCACCACCAGCGTGAGGACGCTTAGTGCGATGACGCCGAGGCAGCCCAGCGAGCTGGCGGCGATCAGCACCCCGGCAAAGCCGCCGCTGCGTGGAGCAGGTGCTGCTTTCGGCGTGGGTAACGGTGGAGGGACAAACGCTGCGGGCAGCGGGGGAGGCTCGATGATTGGCACCCAGCCGGGCTGCAGCTGCGCGACGGCGCGGAGCTGCACCAGATAGGCGGCTTCACGCGCGGCGGGGGTTTCGCGGCGTGGCAGGATCCCGCGGGAGGTGCGCCAGCGGTGGAATGCGAGGTCGCTGGCGATCTCGTGCAGCTGGACGCGTTTGCGCCATTGACCCGACCCGCCGCGGCCGAACGCGCGCCACAATCCACCCGCTCGTCCGCTGACGGTGCAGAGCTCTTGATAATCGCGCTGCTGCAGCAAACCGCTGCGCAATTCCGGCAGCAGTTGGTCGCGGATGATGCGGCCTTCTTTGCGCAGCGAGATGATGACCAGCACGATGATGCCGAGAAACGCCGGCACCATGATGAGCGCGTAGGAGACAAAGAAAATCGCGCCGAGGCTGGCGGAGAGATTCCAGAGGGCGTGAAGGAGCATCGCCGCCGCAATGCCGATCGGCGGTAGGAGAAACTTTCGCCAGGAGCGGCGGGGTGCCTGTTGCGCAAGGCCGAGCGCGATCCCGGTCATGCTGGTGAAAAGCGGGTGCGCAAACGGCGATACGACGCCGCGCAGCACGAACACCACGATGGACGCGCCGAGTCCGCCGGTGGCAAGAGCATTGCCGTAGTAGAGGATGTTCTCGGTCATCGCGAAGCCAAGGCCGGTCATGGCCGCGTAGATGATGCCGTCGAGGACGTTGTCGAATTCGTCGTGTTTCCAAAGGAAGAAAATCAGGAGCGCGCCGCCTTTCGCCAGTTCCTCGACGATCGGGGCGGAGATCACCGCCGTCGCCACGCCGGCATGTGTGCCGATGATGTTCGTCGCGATGATTTCGAAGAGCGTGTTCAGGATAAAGGCGAAGAACACGGCGCCGGTCGCGCCCCAGATGAATGCCGCCGTCAGCATCCAGACGGGCTCCTTCTCCAGGCGATCGATCCAGAGCGCCAGGAGCATGTAGATCGGCACCGGCAGGACGGCGAGCGTCATCCCGAAAACCAAACCAACCCCGCCGGTGGAGAGCCCCAGCAGCACAAGGGTGAGGAGGCCGAGCACGATCGCAGCGAGAACGGCGGCGGAGATCAGCAGGCACTTCGTGGTGGTGCCCGGTCGCTGGAGCGGAGCGGCAGCCGGTGAAGGAAGAGGAGGAGGTGCCATTCGGCTGCGGACGGGGAGCGAGTGTTCTCCGGCAGTGGGGCAACTGCGTCAACAACATTGCCGCCTGTAGCCGCTTGCCTGTGGCAAGCGTGAGGGTAGAGGTTGGCTGCGAGAAAGTCCTGGCTGCGAGAGAGGCCGCAGCGCCGCGTCGCCCACAGGGCGACGGCTACAACGACGTCCTTCACGAGATGCAGATCGATATCCTCACGCTCTTTCCGGAGATCTGCCGCGCGCCGCTAAGCGAAAGCATGATGAAACGCGCGCAGGAAGGCGGTGTGTTGCAGCTGCGCGTTCATAACATTCGCGATTGGGCTACGGACAAGCACCGCGTGGCGGACGACGCGCCGGTCGGCGGCGGGCAGGGGATGGTGATGAAGCCTGAGCCGATTTTCGCGGCGGTGGAGTCGCTGCGCCGTGAGGGGAGCAAGGTGTTATTGATGACGCCGCAGGGGCGGCGGTTTTCACAGGCGGCGGCGGCGGAGCTCGCGCGCGAGGAGCATCTCGTCATCATCTGCGGCCACTATGAAGGGATCGATCATCGGGTGACGGAGCAGCTCGTCGATGCGGAGGTTTCGATTGGCGATTACGTGCTGACGAACGGCGCCATCGCGGCTGTCGTGGTGGTGGATGCGGTGGTGCGGCTGCTGCCGGGCGTGCTGGGGCACGAGCAATCGGCCGCCGACGACACGTTCTCGCGCGGCTTGCTGGAGGCTCCGCAATACACCCGCCCGGCGGAGTTCCGCGGGTGGAAGGTGCCGGATATCTTGTTGTCAGGAAATCATGCGGAGATTGCCGCGTGGCGGAAGGAGCAGGCGCTGCAGCGGACGCGGGCGAATCGCCCGGATTTGTTGGCGGATGATCAGCCATAGCCGGCGTCTCGCAGCACGTCACGATCGCGCCCTGTGTGAGTGACGCGAACGCGCAGACGAGTTTTTGATTGTGAACCACGAGCTGGAGGAACACCCGGAGGGTGTGACGGAACGAAGCCCGGAGTGCAGCGCAGCGGAACTCCGGGAAACCACCGCAGGCATTAAACCCAAACCCGTGAAACGGGTGACGGAACTTTCCGCCGTACCTCCG
>JACCZQ010000336.1 GCA_013695905.1 Chthoniobacterales bacterium | reverse complement strand
CCAGGAGGTGCAGCACCTGCCGCGAGCCCCGCCGTTGCCTCTTCACCCGCAGCAGATCCGAAACCGGGCGAGCGCGAGAACACCACCCCGCCGACTCCAGCCGGCACGCCTGCAGAGCAGATCGCGGCCGGGCAGGGCGCTCCTTCTCCCGCGCCCGCGACGCGCGCTGAAACTGCCGTCGCGACCGCACCGATGGCGCCCCCCGCAGCAGCAGGCGCACCGAACCTGGAGGAGCCGCTCCAGTATTCCGCCGCCTGGCATCACCGCCATCTCTACGATCCGCGCAGCATCAGCTTGAACTCGACGATGCCTTCCTTCCGCTACCTTTATAAGAAGCAGCGCATCGGCTCGGCACCGTCGGCTGATGCCGTCCGCTTTGCCGGCGGCGGCGGACCGCCTCCGGGTTGGGAGATTGTGCCGACGCAGGATGCGAAGGATCTTGTGGCGTATCTTATGTCGCTGGATCAATCGCATCCCTTGAACGAAGTGAAACCACCGGGTGCAGCGCCCGCCGCACCAGTGGCAGGTGCAGCTCCGGCTGCGGGCACGGGGGCAGGGCAATGAACGAAGGAACGCCCACGCCGGAACCGCGTCGCCGCCAGGGAATGGATTACGGCGAAACTAAAGACGTGCAGCAGGTGCACGCCGCCATTCAGCGGGAGAAACACGAACCGCGTGCCGGCTTGGAACCGCTCTCGATTTGGTTGATCGCCATTTACGGCCTGGCGGTGTTTTTCGGCGGCGCCTATCTCGGGCGCTACGCGGGGAACTTCACCGGCGACGGGCTGGACTGGTCCACCGACGCCGGAGCCGGCGCGAAGAAAGACGGGCCGGGTCCGGAGCAACCTCAAGGGGTTGCCGGTCCAGTGGAACGCGGCCAGAAGGTTTACTCCGCAAACTGCGCCACCTGCCACCAGGCGAACGGCACCGGTGTCGCAGGACAATACCCGCCGCTCGCCGGCTCGGAGTGGGTAAACAGCGGCACGCGCCGGCTGGGCATGATTCTCTTGAAGGGGTTTGAAGGTCCGCACACTGCCAAAGGTGTGCAGTACGGCTCCGCCGTGATGCAGCCGTGGGAGAAGACCCTGAACGACCAGCGCATCGCCGATGTGCTCACCTACATCCGGCAGGCCTGGGGGAACACCAGTGGTCCTGTGGCGCCTGAGGGCGTGGCTGCATTGCGCAAGGAATTAGCCGGTCGCACCGCGCTTTATCGCGAAGATGAATTGAAAGCGATCGCCGACGACGACAATCTGCCGGAGCCTGCCCCGGCTGATGGCCAAGGCGCTGCTCCTCCGCCGGGCGCACCGTAAAATAGGAGCCGGGCTCCGACTGGTAGGCCCGCGTCTCCCGAGGCGGCGTGGTGTGGCGCCGCCCCGGGGGAACAAGGTTTTTTTCGCTCTTGTGAACCAACCCCCCGCAGCGTGAGGACACGACGGCGGACAACCGCACCGAAGCGCTGCGCGTAACTCAACACAGACAACTCCGCTCCCACTCGCGATACTGCGTTGCATGATTCAGCACAAAGACATGGACGACCCACGGGTGCGGGAGGTGATCGTCGTGGGCGGCGGCCTGGCCGGATTATCAGCCGCGATCTATCTTGGCCGCGCCCAACGGGACACGCTGGTGATCGACTCCGGTCACTCCATGGCGCAATGGGAGCCGAAGGTGGAAAATTATCTTGGCTTCCCCGAGGGCGTCCATGGCGAGGAGCTGCTGAAATTCGGACGCCAGCAGGCGCAGCGGCACGAAGTGCGATTTACCGAGGACAAGATCGAGCGCATCGAGAAGGGCGACGACGGTGTCTTCGTCCTGCACGGGAAGAAAAGTTACCACGCGAAACGGCTCCTCCTCGCGACCGGAATATTCCACCGTCCGCCGGAGATTCCCGGGGTGAAGGAATGCCTCGGCCATAGCATGTTTTTCTGCAAGGATTGCGACGGCTACCGCGTGCAGGAGAAGCGGATCGCCATCTGCGGCGCGAACGACGAAGCAGTCGAATATGCACTGGGTATGCTCCTCTATTCACCGTGCGTGATGATCGCTACCAACGGCGAGCAGCCGCACTGGAGCGAACAGCACGCGGCCTGGATCGAAGAATATGAAATCCCCGTGCACACTGTCCGAATCGCGGATGTGAGGCATCGTGAGCGGCAGATCCTCGGGCTGCGCCTGGAGAATGATCAGGAAGTGAAGATCGACTACATCTTCACAACGCGCGGCGACATTTTCCACACGGAACTCGCGGAGCAGCTCGGCGCGAAGCTGGACCAGGACGGACAGATCGTCGTGGACCATTGCATGCGCACGACGGTGCCGAATCTTTACGCGGCCGGGTGTGTCACACCCGCGAATTGCCAGATGATCATCGCCGCTGGTGAGGGCGCAGCGGCGGCCCAGGCGATCAATCGCGATTTATTTGAAGAAAGCCTCCGGAATCACTCCCTCCGGCGCTTCCGCGAAGTCCAGCTGCGGGAGGAGGAAACGGTGCCCGAGGGCGCGTGATTTCGCGCTGTTCAGCGGGGCACGATCCGATTACGAGAAGAGACGAAATTGCTGCTTTTCCTCCGCAAAGTTTCCCCTGATATTCGGCTCAGCTTTTCCTAAACTATGGATCCATCTGCTGATCTTACTTCGCACGCTCCCGCGGCTCACGATCCGCACCACCACGACGAGCACGGGCACGATCATCACGAGCTCGGCTGGTGGCGGAAGTATGTTTTCTCGACCGATCACAAGGTCATCGGCATTCAGTACCTGATCACCGGGCTGATTTTCCTCTTCCTCGGCTTCACCCTGATGATGCTGATGCGGTGGCAGCTCGCCTACCCGGGCAAGGCTCTGCCGGTCCTCGGGCCGATGCTGAACGTGCTCTTCGGCCGCGGCAGCATGCCGGAAGGCATCATGGCGCCGGATTTCTACAACTCGTTAGGCGCGATGCACGGCACGATCATGATCTTCCTCGGCGTCGTGCCGGTGGCGTTCGCCGCGTTCGGAAATTACGTCGTGCCGCTGCAGATCGGCGCGCCGGACATGACCTTTCCGAAGATCAACATGGCGAGCTACTGGGCGTTTTTCGTCGGTGGCATCATCATGCTGATCAGTTTCTTCGTGCCAGGGGGCGCGGCCAAGAGCGGCTGGACAGCTTACACGCCGCTCTCGGTGATCGCGGATTCCGGCCCGGGACACCATATAATCATGAACGGGCAGACGCTCTGGCTGATCGGCTTCGTCTTCCTGATTACCTCCTCGCTCCTTGGGGCGGTGAACTTTATCACGACCATCATCCAGCTGCGCGCGAAGGGGCTCACCTGGATGCGGCTGCCGTTTTTCGTCTGGGCGCAGTTCATCACCGCCTTTCTGCTCCTGCTCGCTTTCCCGCCACTCGAAGCCGCGGCCGTGATGCAGCTGATGGATCGCCTGGCGGCAACGAGCTTCTTCATGCCGACTGGCCTGGTGGTGAGTGGCGCCGCGCTGAACATCAGCGGCGGTGGCAGTCCCATCCTGTGGCAGCATCTGTTCTGGTTCCTCGGTCACCCCGAGGTCTACGTGCTCATTCTCCCCGCGATGGGCATCGTGGCGGAGATTCTCGCCAACAACACCCGCAAGCCGCTCTGGGGCTACAAGTCACTCGTCTTCGCGGCGCTGGTCCTCGGTTTCCTCTCCTTCATCGTGTGGGCGCATCACATGTGGCTCACCGGCATGGGAACGGTGGTGAGCGCCTTCTTCCAAACGACGACGCTGATCATCTCGATTCCGTCGGTCATCATTCTGAGCGCGTTCTTCATCTCGCTCTGGGGCGGCTCGATCCGCTTCAACACCCCGATGCTGTTCGCCACGGCGTTCCTGCCGATGTTCGGCATCGGTGGTCTGACGGGCATCCCGCTCGCGTTCAATGCGGCCGACATTTACCTGCACGACACCTATTACGTGATCGCTCACTTCCACTACATCGTGGCGCCGGGCACCATCTTCGCCCTGTTCGCGGGGGTTTACTTCTGGTTCCCGAAAGCGACGGGCCGAATGATGAGCGAATTCTGGGGGAAAGTGCATTTCTGGCCGTCGCTCATCTGCATGAATGTGATCTTTCTCCCGATGTTCCTGCAGGGAATGCTGAGCATTCACCGCCGCTGGTATGATGGCGGGCAGGGCTGGGCGCTTTCCAATGAGAAAGTCTGGGGCCTCAGCGGCTTCGAATGGAACGTGCCGATCTCCATCGCCGCCTGGGTAATGGGTTTGGCGCAGATCCCGTTCATCATCAATTTCTTCTGGAGCATCAAATATGGGAAGAAAGTGAACGACAACCCGTGGGAAGCGACCACCCTGGAGTGGGCTGCACCTTCACCACCGCCACACGGAAACTTCGCCGTCGTCCCGACGGCCCATCGTGGACCATACGAATACAGTCTGCCGGGCCGCGAGCGGGATTTCACAATGCAAAACGAGCCGATCCGGGACAGCGACCGGCGTGCTTACGAAGCGGCTGCTGCTGCGCACGATTAAACCGGAGACGCTGCGCAGATGGAAATTCCTTACACGACGACTGCCCGCCCGGACACGGGTCTCTGGAACGCGAAGATCGGCATCTGGCTCTTCCTCGCTTCTGAAGTGATGCTCTTTGGCGGCTTGTTCTCCGCCTACATCTTCCTTCGGCTCGATGCGGCGCCGGGTCACTGGCCACGCGGGCTCCTGAATGTCCCCGTCGGGACGATGAACACGGCGATCCTGATCGCCTCCTCCGTGACGGTGGTGCTCGCCTGGGCGGCGCTGAAGATGCGGCAGTTCTCCAAGTATAAGTTCTATATGGGGATTACGATCCTCTGCGGCATCGTCTTCCTCGTGGTCAAGCTCGCCTACGAGTGGCCCATTAAATTCCACCACTTCGGTGCTAAAATTACGCCGGCGGCGCTCGAGAAATATGAGCCGTATCTCGGGAACGCCCACCTTCGAGAGGGCGGCTACGAGCCGCGGGTGGAGATCAGTGGCCACCTCGAGAATCCCGAGGCGCTGCACGATGAAAGCATCCGGGAATACCACATCAAGCTCGATGCGGCGAACGCCGAGCCGTTGAATCCCGACAATGATCGACCTCGCTTCTGGCCGGCGCCGATGAGCGACAAGATCGCGCATGTCTCCAAGGACGACGTGCAGCTGGCGTCGATGTATGTGCCGAAGCACAGCACATTTTTCGCGACCTACTTCACGATCACCGGACTCCACGGGCTGCACGTGCTCGGCGGCGTGATTGTCTTCATTTATCTGTGGCTGCCGGTCAGCGCCCGCCTCTACAAACGAAACCCGGAGCAGCTTGCTAATCGAGTTGAGGTGGCCGGTCTCTTCTGGCACTTTGTTGACCTGGTCTGGATCTTTGTTTTCCCGCTGTTCTACCTGCTTTAGACATGAACGAATCCAACTCGCCCGCCGCTTCCGAGTCTGTCGTGCAGGCTCATCCTGAACATGACGATCACCACGACGTCTCGAAGCACATCAAGAAATATCTGATGGTCGGTGGGCTGCTGATGATCTTCACCATCATCACGGTCGCCCTCTCGTACTTCGACTTCGGCTCCCACAAGGCGAACATCGCCGTCGGCATGCTCGTAGCGACGTTCAAAGCCGGGCTCGTCGCGGCGATTTTCATGCACCTCTCCGCAGAGCGGCACCTGGTTTATCAGATTCTGATCTTCACCACGTTTTTCGTGCTCGTTCTTTTCTGGCTCACCTACCTGGCCTGGTACGATCCCGTTGTCCGTTAAATGTCGCTCAAAGGTTTCCACATCGTCTTCATCACCGTCACCACGCTTCTGGCGCTGAGTCTCGGCGTGTGGTGTCTTGCGGTGAATCGCGGTGCCGGTGCGCCGGGTTACCTCACTGGGGCGATCTTCTGTTTTGCAGCCGCAGCCGGGCTCCTCACCTATGGCGTCTGGTTCTACCGGAAGATGAAACGCCTCCGGCTCATCACATGAAGACGAAGCTCTTCCTCTGCGCGTTTCTCCTGCTCATTTCATTGAGTGAGGTGTTCGCCTGCGCCGTCTGCTTCGGCGAACGCGGCTCGAAGTCCTCGGAGAGCATGGCGATCGCGATCTGGTTTTTGTTGGCCGCTGTGATGGCGGTGCTCGCCGGGATAAGTGCGTTCGGTTTCCACCTCTGGCGCCACGAGCGGATGCCGCTCGAACCGCACCAGGAATTAGCAGAAGAAGATTTAGAAAAGTATGATTAGCGCCCCACTCGCGTTGATTAACGAGTTCCTCGGTCAACCGCCGAACGCCTCCGAGCACGGCTACCAGATCGACCATATCATCGAGTTCAGCCACTGGTTCATGGGGGCGCTCTTCGTCGGCTGGTCCGCGTTTTTCGTTTATGTGCTGATCCGTTTCCGCAAGAGCCGCAATCCGGTCGCTGATCATGAAGGCGTGAAAAACGGCGTCTCCACGCACCTCGAATTCGCCGTCGTGCTCATCGAAGCGGTGCTGCTCATTGGCTTCGCCATCCCGCTCTGGGGGAAATTCGTCAATGAATTCCCGGACACCAAAGATGCCATTCTCGTGCACGCGATCGGGCAGCAGTTCGGCTGGAACTTCCACCTTCCCGGGCCCGACGGACAATTCGGACGGCGTGAGCTCGCGCTCGTGAGCAACACCAACCCCATCGGGCTCGACCCGAACAGCCCGGAAGGTCACGACGATCTGGTGGTCGCGAACGAGCTGCACGTGCCGGTGGACCGGCCGGTGATCATCGACATTTCATCCAAGGACGTGATCCACAACTTCGCCGTGCCGAGCATGCGCGCGGCACAGGATGCGATCCCCGGCCAGATCATCCCCATGTGGTTCAAGCCGATCAAAACCGGCAGCTATGAGATTGTCTGCGGACAGCTCTGCGGCCTCGGCCACTACAGCATGAAAGGCATGCTCGTGGTGGACACGCAGGAGGAATATCAGGAGTGGCTGAAGGAACGCATCGAACTTGGCGGCGGCCCGGTTCAGCCGCCCACCGAGGAGCGCGTTGCAGATCGGCCCGAGGGCGAGCCGCCTCCGGGTGAAATTCAGGGAACAGTCCTGCCGCCTGGCGCGCCCAAGGTGGCCGACCCCACCGGAGCAGGCACGCCAGTTCCTCAAAATCAACCGCCGCCGTAAGCTGCCGCCGCTCCCGGTTGGGCCCGTGTTTTCGCGGCGCGACGTGCCGTCGCAGACCGCCCGGTGCTGCAC
>JACCZQ010000331.1 GCA_013695905.1 Chthoniobacterales bacterium | reverse complement strand
CGTTGGGAAACTGCCACGCGCCGCCCTCGACTGGCGCGCGTTTCTCCAGCGCCTCCAGGTAGCTGATCAACTGCTGGTACGCCGGCTGGAGTGAATTCTGCAGCGCCGTCCGCGCCTCGTTGAGCAGCCGCTCGCGCGTGGCGTCGTCGATCTCCTTCAAGCCCCCCACCTTCTTCGTAAAATCCTCCAGCAGCGTGCTGCTGCCGCCGCTGTTGTCGAACGGCGCACCCGTGAGCAAGCGGCGGCAGGCGTCCAGCACCAGCGGGAAGGTAAACTTCGGCGCGATGATCCCCTCCTCCGCCCGGATCTCCAGACCACGCATCACCTGCTCGAACACCTTCGGCACGCCGTTCAGCCGCGCGATGTAAGCTTCCGCATCGGCGAGGGTATCGACGCGGTGAATGTTCATCAGGAACGTCGGCACCTGCGACTGGATGCCGTACATCTGGTTCACCGGATAATTGTGGAACCGGTAGGGAAATCCCTCGGCCCGCCGCTGCGCCTGGTACTCGAACAGCTGGTAGCTGAGCTGCGTCTGCGAATCGAGTTTCGCGAAATCGAACTCCCGCTTCAGCGTGGCGAGGTTTTGGAGGCTGCGCGCGAGTTCTTCGATGTTGCTGGCGTCGGAGCGATCCTCCCACTTGTCGTAATCGATCTTGAGTCCGAGCTGCGCCGCCGTCTCCGGATTGCGCGCGACGTAGTCATCGAACGTCTTGTCGAAGAAATCATTTACCCGTTTCGATTCGGCGGCGATTTCCTCCGGCGAGAAAGTCTTCTGCTCGTTAGGCGCCTGCGCGATGGCAGCCGAGGCGAGAACGAGAGTGAGGAATGGCAGAAGGTAACGTTTCATGGCAGAGAAAGAATCTGGCACTGTCGCGGATGTCCCACCCACTGTCACCCCGAGTCGCGCAGACGGCGAGGGATCTCACGCCAGCAGGACCGCGTTCAGATACGGAACCCTGACGCCAGCGAGCCGGCTTCAGCCGTGGGACATTCGGAAGCGGTGAAATCTCGCGCGAGATCCCTCGCCGTCTTCGCGGCTCGGGATGACGGCCCGACGGGCGCGGCGGATTTGCCCAACTCGCCGTCAGTGCGGCGTCGCTTTCTCCGCACCGAGTCCCGTATTCGCCCGCACGGTCAGCTCCGCGAACTTCGCTTCCGCTTCCGGTTCACGCCGGATCATGGCGCCGAGAAACGCGCCGAGGAAGCCCAGCGGAATGCTGACGATCCCCGGGTTCTTCAGAGGGAAGAGCGGCTGCGCCATGAAATCCGGGCTGACGAGAATCAGCACAATGCTTGCGACCAGCCCCACCCCGAGCCCGCAGACCGCACCCGTCGTGTTGAAGCGCTTCCAGAAAATCGAGAAAATGATTACCGGCAGATTGGCACTTGCTGCGACCGCAAAAGCGAGGCCGACGAGAAACGCCACGTTCACTTTCGGCCCGAGCACGATGGCGATCACAATGGCGAGCGCACCGACCGCGAACGCCGTGATCCGCGCCACTCTCACTTCTTCGCCGGGGCGGTGCTCCTTCCCGTGATGAATCACATTCGTATAGAAATCATGCGCGAAGCTCGTGCTCGCACTGATCGTCAAACCGGCGACCACCGCCAGGATGGTGGCGAACGCTACCGCGCTGATAAACGCGAAGAAGATCTCGCCGCCGAGGAACCGCGCCAGCTCCGGCGCCGCCATGTTGGTGCCGCCGTTCAGCTTTAGAAAATCGGGCCCGAGCAGACTCGCCGCCCCGAAGCCGAAGAACGTCGTCATGATGTAAAACAGACCGATCAAAATCATCGCCCAGACCACACTGGCGCGCGCTGTCTTCGCATCGGGCACGGTGTAGAAGCGAATGAGGATGTGCGGCAATCCCGCCGTGCCGAAGACCAGCGCCAGGCCTAACGAGATCTGGTCCAGCGGATTCGTGAACAACATTCCCGGCGTGAGAAAATTCCGCGTCATCGGAAGACCATCCGGACCCGTCTGCGTGATCGCGGTGATCGATTGGAAAAACGCCGTCAGGCTGAAGTTAAACTTCGCCATCACCAGAATGCTCAGGAACAGGGAGCCGCTCATCAACAGCACCGCCTTGATGATCTGCACCCACGTCGTCGCGAGCATCCCACCGAAGACGACATACACCACCATCAGCACGCCGACTCCCACCACCGCCATCTCGTAGCTCACGCCGGGGAGCAATTGCCGGACGAGTGTGCCCGCGCCCACCATCTGCGCGATCATGTAGAAAATCGAAACCGTCAGCGTGGAGAGCGACGCCATCGCGCGCACCGGCCGCGGCTTCAGCCGGTAAGCCAGCACATCTGCCATGGTGTACTTGCCGGCGTTCCGCAGCGGCTCCGCCACCACGATCAGCACCGTCAGGTAAGCGACCAGGAACCCGACCGAATACATGAACCCGTCGTAGCCATTGAAGGCGATCTTTCCCGCGATCCCGAGGAAACTCGCCGCGCTCATGTAATCACCTGCGACAGCGAGCCCGTTCTGCCAGCCGGTAATCCGTCGCCCCGCCGCAAAATACGCGCTCGTCCCCGTCGATTTCTTCGCGCTGAAGTAGGTGATCACCAGCGTCGCCGCGACGAACGCGAGGAACATCAGCAACGCAGTGTTACTCTGCTGCACCGGCGCCTGCCCGAGCGAGGAAAACAAAGCGGTGTTCATCTCCACCTCCTGCTCCTGATCTTGATCCTGCTCCTGCTCGGTCCGACGCTCACCGCTCGATGACGAGCACAATCATAAGCACGATCATGAGTATCCATTCGCAGACGCCTAGTGCTTGAAGTGCGCGAGCATCGCCGCCGCCTTGCGATCCCACCCCGCCGCCACGCCCACGTAAACGGCCGCCAGCGCCCAGGCCATAAAGAACTGCGACAGCGCAAAGAGATAAGCCCAGTTCACCTCGCCCCACACCTTTCGCTGCATCAGTTCCGGGTGATAGCCAACGAGGTACGGCAAAGCGAAATAATAAACGACGAAGAACACCGTCGCGGGAATGATGAACCGCATCTTCGTCTTGATCAGCGCCTTGAACTGCTCCGATTCCGCGAGCATTTGCCAATCCGCGGCGTCCCGCTCCTCATCAGCGGTCCGTTCGTGCGGCGGCTTCGGTCCTCCGTGCGTCAGGGGCGCCACGTCAGTGGGCGCTCCGCTGATCGGAGTCGGATCGCGCGGTAATTTCGGATCATCAGACGCCATTCGCCTGTTTATAGAGTGCCGCGGTTCCACGGCAAGGAAAACTCCGCTTCGCCTTTGCCAGGGGCGAGGCTACTGGCCGCAGACGTGCTCGACCGGATACAACTTCGAGTCGTCCGGATCAGCGGGGTTCTAGCAGACCTTGTAGCTCTTCCCCTCCTCGTGCCACATTCTGCTCCGCGGAGGAGTCATACCACTGCGTCGCCAATGCCGTGAACCCCTCCGCCTCCTGTGTTAATCGCTGGCTGGTTCTGCTCTCATCCCACAGCACAAACCTGATAATCCCCGCGGTGATCACCACCACCAGCCCGACCGTCCAGCCAAGTGTCTTCCTGTCCATTTTTCCCGCCGCGCACTAAAGCGGGTCCGATTCCGCGC
>JACCZQ010000318.1 GCA_013695905.1 Chthoniobacterales bacterium | reverse complement strand
GCCCGGACACCGTAGAGGCGGGCAGCCTCTTCAAGGCGAAGGTCAGCCTCGCTACCGATTCATCGGAGCTACTCTCAAGCCTCGGAGCTGCGGCGGTCTTCATTTCGTATCACTGGTGCACGCTCACCCAGGACGAAGTCGTCGTCTTCGATGGCTTGCGTAGCGCCATTCCATTGTCCCCGCGAGACGGTGAAAAGCGGGTCGCGACCGCCACCGTCCAGGCACCATCAACGCCAGGGGACTTCCTGCTCGTCATGAGTCTGGTGCAGGAAGGCCACTGCTGGTTTGAGCGGATGCCGGGATTTATCCCTGCGGAAAAGCCGGTGCGGGTGACGCCGCTCTCTGTAGCCGTTCTGTATGAGAACAGCGAAAGGCTCCTATCCCGAAACCTTTGCCACGGCGTCGTGAGCCGCTGCGCGGAACCGCTTCAAAAAACCGGCCGGAGCGTAGGTGAGGATAAATTTCTCCCGCGCCCGATCGATGACGAACTCATCCGTCTCCGCCAGGAATTGGTGAACTGCCACGAGGGGACCGGGCGTCGCTTACGTCCGTGCCATCACGTCCACGATGCCATCTTCCGCTACGAAGTAGCACCCCTCGGAAACTAGCGGCGTATATAGCCGCAGCTCCTGCAGGACGTGCGCGGCCGCGTGGTTGCCATCCACCATCACCATTGTCTGGCGGCCTGCGCAGAGTCTGGACGCCTCTGCCACTGTTTCTGGAGCAATGCTGTCGCCGTGGAGGAAATGGACGTTTTCCGGCAGCGCGGTAGTGGGCCGCTCCACATCGATCGCAATCACGATGGCACTATTACCGCAGAAATTTCGCAGCGTGTCGGAGAGCCACAGCGTCGTGCCGCCTTGGTTCACCCCGATCTCCACCACCACTTCGGGTTTTGTCTCCCAGAGAATTTCCTGCAGCACCCACAGATCGAACACGTTTTTGAGCGCGCAGTGCACCCGCTCGAAGACGATCTCGCGCTGAGACCGCTCGATCCATTCGCGCAGGGTCATGTCCAGATGCGCACCGAGCGGCGTGGGCGGAAGAGCGTCTGGAGTGCTGTCGTCGGTCATGGAGACGCTAGATTCCCTCTCGCGGGGGGCAACGCAGGTCCGCGCGCCACGGTCATTCCTGCTCTTGTCGCCACAGGTGCAGCGCGTAACATTCGCCCCGAACGCATCCCCCGTGCTCGAAACCAACGAAAACCTGCCGCAGCTTTATCGCTTCTGCTTTCTCATGACCGGCGAACCGGCGAAAGCGCAGGAAGTTTTTCAGACCACCTTGCGCGAAGCGGCGCTTCGGGCCGCCCACGGCGAGCCGCCGCCGGATCGGCTCTGGTTCTTTCGCGATGCTCGCTGGCGGTGCCTGGAGGCGGCCGAGCAGGGGTTGCAACCGGAGCCCGGCAGCGTGGACGAAGAAGAGATCGCGCCTGCTGCCACGGCCCAAATCGCGCAGCTGCTGCCGGAGCAACTCGCGGTCTGGATTTCCGCCGCTCCCGACCCGCAGCGCAGCGCGCTCGCCGCGTTTTATCTCGATGAATTTACCCCGCGCGAAATGCTCAAGCTGCTGGATTTGAAAGCGGGCGAGCTTTCCGAATTGGTCGCCGCTGGCCGGCGACAATTCCAGGCCTGGCTGGATGCCACCACCCCGCACTACGAGAAATGAGCATGTTTCATTTGTCGCGCCGCGAGAGGGCGCTCGTCCGCATCGCTCCGATCACGGAGAAGAGCGACGTGGATCGCCGGATGCGCGTGGCGGTGCTGCGCGCGCGGCGCCATCGCACCGTCGCGGCCGAACTCGCGCAACAACAGAGCTTCGACAAAGCGATGGCGGAGCTGGTGCGGAACATCCCGGTCTCGAACGAGCTCGCCGAGTGGTTTCGTAATGAAAAGCTCATCCCCCAGAAAAAGCCGAGCTGGAAGAAAACGGCCCGCAATCCGGTCGTGCTCACGGTCGCCCTCGCCCTCGCCGTCATTGCCGGCATCGGCATCATGATCGTGCTGGAGCGGATGAACGATTTCCCCGGCTCGGGCCGGGCGCGCAAGCTTCTGACCCTCGCCAGCTCGACGCGTGGAGCGGAGCTGGACCGCATCCAGACAGACGCTGGTGCGCTGAGCGACCTGTTCTTCCTGAAGTACCGGCTCGAGCACTACGATGTGCCGCCGGAGTTCGCTCATGTTCGCACGGCGGGGGTGAGAGTTTTTCACGACGAAGGTGTGCCCGTCGCGCAGATCAGTGTGCCGGAAAAACGGATACAGTTCTTCCTCTTCCCGGCGCAGCGCGATGTGAAGACCGGTCGACCGCTGGAGTTCGAGGGCTGGCGCTCTGTCTCGCACGATGGCTGGAGCGGGGTGGTGCAGGTGCGGGACGGCATCTGTTTCATGGCTGCGCTGCGAGGGGACGAGAAGGAACTGCAGTCTTACCTCGCGGCTGGCGAACAAGCCGCAGCGGCGGAGGCCTCCCCCCGTTGACACACCCGCCACTGCCATCCATTTTTGTCGCCGCGCGCGCCAGGGTAGCTCAGCCCCGAACTCCGAAAGCTTTCACGAGCGGGCGTGTTCGGGGTTTAGTCGGGAGTTCAGATTCCGCAATATTCGGTTCACGCCAGGGTAGCTCAGTGGTAGAGCAGGGGACTCATAAGCCCTTG
>JACCZQ010000314.1 GCA_013695905.1 Chthoniobacterales bacterium | reverse complement strand
GGGTAATCGCCCTTCTTGATGTCTTCATCGGTGAACTCCACCTTGCTCACCTCAAACGCGCCGCCCTCACCCGCGACCGAGCTGATCTCAAACCGGTCCCGCTCCACCGCCACCACGTCGAAGTCGTTCAGGTAAACCGCGTCCCGCGTGTAGGCGACGATCGCGCTCACATCGCTGGCGAGGAAATTCTCGTCCTTTCCCACGCCGAGCACGAGCGGACTGCCACGCCGCGCGCCGACGATGAAATCCGGCACGTCCTGGTGGACCAGCGCGATCCCATAAGTGCCAATGACCTGCTGCAACGCCGCCCGCACCGCCGCCACAAGCCGGCTCTTGTTGCTCTGAGGTGCAGCACTGCCGTTCGCAGGCGCGGAGCTGTCGTAGATTTTGCCAATCAGATGCGCCAGCACCTCGGTGTCGGTTTCCGAGACGAAGTCATGGCTGCCTTCGCGGATGAGTTCCTCCTTCAGCGCCTGGTAATTCTCGATCACGCCGTTGTGCACGAGCGCCAGCTTCCCGCTTTGATCGAAATGCGGGTGCGCGTTCTGATCAGTCGCTTTGCCGTGCGTCGCCCAGCGGGTGTGGCTGATGCCGAAGGTGCCGGTGGGCGTTTGCTCCGCCATCAACTTCCCCAGATCCGCGATCCGGCCGGCGCATTTCCGCGTCTCGACGCCGGTCCCGTTGATGATGGCCACACCGGCGGAATCATATCCGCGATACTCGAGACGGCGCAGACCGTCTAAAAGAATAGGAGCAGCTTCTGAACGCCCGACGTAGCCGACAATACCGCACATAAGAGAGATCGTGACACCAACACACCCGCTCCGCAATAGATGCGGCAGGGCACTGCCGGATCGCATAAGACTTGTCGCGTTGTCTTCCGCTCCCATTAATGCCTGGAACTGCGCGACAGCTCCCACCGCTGCACATGAAACGAACACTCGCCGCCCTCCTCGCCATCTGCAGCGTCAGCTCCGCTGCGCCCGCCGCGACTGATCCAGGGCAGAGTGGCCCCTACGCCACCGGCTCGGAGACGGTGGCGATTCCCGGCACCGCCGGCGCGACCTTGAACACAGACGTTTACTATCCGCGTGTGACGCCCGGCGTCGTCGCAGCAGCGGCCCTGCCTTGCCCGGTCATCGTGCTCGGCCACGGCTTCTCCCAGTCGAAGAGCCAGCACGTCAAGCACGGGCAGCACCTCGCCTCCCGCGGTTTCATCGTGCTCGTGCCGAACTTTGCCGGCGGCTCCGATCACAGCCGGAACGCGGACGATCTCTCGAAGTGCGTCGATTGGATCGTGGCGCGAAATGCCGACAGCGCCTCGCGTTACCATCGCGCCGTGCGGGTGAAGCGAATCGGTGCCACGGGGCATTCGGCAGGCGGATTGAGCGCCCTTGTGGCGACGGCGCGGGACCCGCGCATCCGCGCCCTCGCCCCGATGGATCCGGTGGATAACGCCAGTCTCGGCGCGAAGGCGCTCGCGAAGATCACCGTGCCGGTGGCGATCACCTACTCCGAGCCCTCCTCCTGCAACGCGAGCGGGAGCGCCGCTGTGCTGTTCGCCGCGGCGCGACCGCATAAGCGCGGCATCAAAATCGTGAACGCCAACCACACCGATGCGCAGGACCCGGCGGGCGCGCTCAGCATCCTCTTCTGCGGCGGCGCAAACCCGACGCGACAGATGCTCTACCGCCGCTACGTGACCGGCTGGTTCGAATACTTCCTCAAAGGCGACGCAAGTTACGCGCCCTACGTTTTCAATTTGCCCGGTGGCCAAACCGCCGCCGATCTCGCGGCGAATCTCATCACCTACTCGCGCACGCCGGCGGCTTCGGCGATCGGCGAATGGCGTGCGATTCACTTCGGCGAAGATGCGAACGATGAGAGCATCGCCGGACCAGCCGCGGATCCGGACGAGGACGAGCTGGTGAATTTCACCGAGTACGCGCTGGGGCTCGACCCCACCACGCCATCGGCGGAGAAGGCACCCTTCAGCTCCCGCGTCGAGGCGAACGAGCAATCCTTCGGCGCCATCACTTTCACCCGCGCGACGATGCCTGACGACGTTGCCATCGCGGTGGAGCTATCAACCGACTTGCTGGAGTGGAACCCCGGCAGCACCTACTCCGCCGCCGGCTCGGAACCGAATACCGCCCTCACCAGTGAGGTGGCACGGACCGGCTCCGGAGTTGAGACTATCACCGTCCGCGCCAACGTGCCGCTGGGCGGAACCGAACAGTTTCTGCGGTTGCAGATGCGCGATCTGACGATGGCGGCAACGCACGCCACCCGCTGACGACGCGGTGGCGTAAAAATGTTGCGCGCCGCGCTCCCGCGGGCGTTTAGTGCAGGAGTGGCCACGCACACGCACTCCCGACGCGACGCCGCGACCAACACCGCTGTGGCCGCTCTGCCGCCCGGCACCACGCAGCGGACGCTCTCCGTCATCATGGGAGGCGGCGCCGGCACACGGCTCTTCCCGTTAACCAAAGACCGCGCCAAGCCGGCGGTGCCGCTCGGCGGGAAATATCGACTCGTCGATATCCCGATCAGCAACTGCCTGAACTCGGGCCTGCGCTCGATTTACGTGCTGACGCAGTTCAACACGCAGTCGCTCCACCGCCACATTCAATCGAGTTACAAGTTCGACAATTTCTCACGCAGCTTCATCGACATTCTCGCCGCGCAACAAACGCCGGAGCACTCCGGTTGGTACCAGGGCACAGCCGACGCGGTGCGGCAGAACATGCGCTACTTCCTCGAGCGCCCGTACGATTACTACCTCATCCTCAGCGGCGATCAGCTTTACCGGATGGATTTCCGCATCCTGCTGCACCAGCACATCCGCAGCGGCGCCGATATCACGCTGGCGACGAAGCCGGTCACCCGCGCGCAAGCCTCCGATTTCGGCATCATGCATACCGACGCGGAGCGGCGGATCACGCGCTTCGAGGAGAAGCCGAAAGATCCCGCGATTCTCGACGAGCTGAAATTAACGCCGGAGCTGTTGGAGTCGATCGGATCACCGGCGGACGAAGAACTCTTCCAGGCCTCGATGGGCATCTACGTCTTCAACCGCGATGTGCTGATCTCCGCGCTCGATAACGACCTGGCCGATTTCGGAAAACACATCATCCCGCAGGCGATCGACTCCGGCCGCGTGAACGCCTACATTTTCAACGGCTACTGGGAAGACATCGGCACTATCCGCGCCTTCTACGAGGCGAATCTCGACCTGACCGACCTGGTGCCGCAATACAGCTTCTTCGAGGCGACGGCGCCGATCTACACGCACCCGCGGTTCCTGCCCGGCAGCAAGATCAACGGCGCGGCGCTGCGGCAGGCGATCATCGCC
>JACCZQ010000235.1 GCA_013695905.1 Chthoniobacterales bacterium | reverse complement strand
GCCCTGGGCGGACCCATTCGGCTTCGCTCAGGGCAGGTTTTTACCGGCGGGTCAAAGGCCGGCGCGGCGCGGCCGTGGCCGTGGTCGCCACCGCCGAGGAGGCGGAGGGGAATAGGGGAGGCTGGTGGACGGGCGAGCCGCGCAAACTCGCCGTGCTCTTCTACCGCGCGATGACCCGCGGGCTCGAATACGTCGAGCGCGGCCTGGCCGAATACGAGGCGGCCTATCGCGCGCAAAGCGAACGTCACTTGCGCAAAATGGCCGCCCGCCTCGGCTTTATCCTCCAATCCAAAACGACGTGACTCACTCTGATGATGTTCATTGGCAGCCGCGCAGACGGCGAAGGATCTCACGCCTTCGCGTCACGCTTTCGAACTCCCTGCGAGCCACGGTCGCGCGACAGCGTAAGCACCACCTGCGGGCGCGAGATCCCTCGGCGTCTTCGCAGCCTCGGGATGACAACGATTGCGCGCCCGGTGCGAGTGTCGAACGCTCTCCTGCTGCCGGACGCGCTCAGGTCACAGTAGCCGCGGCGGTTTCCCACTCGGCAGTGAGCCGCTCCAGCTCGGCGGTGACGCTTAGCATTTCGCGGTTTAGCTGCGTCGCCTGGCCGCCAGCTTCATAGGTTTCCGGCTTCTCCAGCTCCTCGGTCAGCTCACGCTGCCGGCCTTCCAGTTTCATAATCTGCATCTCGAGCTCGCGCGCATGCTTCTCCTGGTCGCGCTTCACTTTCGCTTCCGCCTTGCGCTGCTCGGCCTCGGCGCGCCGTTGCTGCTTCATCTCCCGCAGACCCAGCGGCGGAGCGCTGTTGCTGCTCGCGGCCGGGGCGGTCGCAGCGGCCGCGGTTGGTTGCAAGTTGTGCAGCTTTTCACCAGTCGTCAGGGCGGCGCGCGCAGAAGTCGCGCGCGTTTTGTCGAGGTAGTAATCGTAATCGCCCGCGTACGGCGTGAGCTGGCCCGCACTGATGTGCAGCACGCTCTTCGCGACCGCGCGGATGAAGTAAACATCGTGGCTGATGAAGATGAGCGTCCCCTCGTATTGCGCGAGGGCGCCGATCAGCGCGTCGATGCTGCCGACATCGAGGTGCGTCGTCGGCTCGTCCATCAGTAGCAGATTCGGCGGGTCGAGCAGCAGCTTCACCAGCGCGAGCCGCGTCTTCTCTCCACCGCTCAGCACGGCCGTGGTTTTGAAAACATCATCGCCCCGAAACAGGAACGACCCGAGGACGGTGCGCGCCACCTGCTCCGACACCGGGTTTGGCATGTCGCGGGCTGTGTCGAGCACGGTCATGCCCGGCTTGAGCATATCGACGCGATACTGCGAGAAGTAACCCACCTTCACGTTGTGTCCAACGTCGCGGGTGCCACTCTGCGCTTCGAGCGAGCCGCTGAGCAGCTTCAGCAACGTCGATTTGCCGGAGCCGTTCGGCCCCACCAGCACCGTGCGCTGGCCGCGTTCCGCTTCGAAATCGAGGCCGCGGTAAACCACCAGATCGTCATACGCGAAATCGATGTTCTCCAGTTTAATCACGCGATGACCACTTCGCGGCGGCTGCGGGAAGTGGAAGTGCACCGTCTTCTCGCGGGAGACCGGCGCGTCGATCTTCTCCATTCGCTCGATCTGCTTCAGCTTGCTTTGCGCCTGGGACGCTTTGCTCGCCTTGGCGCGGAAGCGATCGGCAAACAGCTGGAGCGACGCGATCTCCTTCTGCTGGTTCTTGTAGGCGGCGGCGTGCTGCTCCTCGCGCGCGGCTTTCTGTTCGACGTAGCTGTCCCAATTACCTCGGAAACGATGGAGCCGGCGATGCGCGATCTCGATGATCGAGCCAACGAGCTGATTCAGAAATTCGCGATCGTGCGAAATCATCAAAATCGCCCCGGGATAGCCTTTCAGATATTCCTGAAACCAAACGAGCGACTCAAGATCGAGATGGTTTGTCGGCTCATCGAGCAGCAGCAGATCCGGCTCCTGCACCAGTAACCGCGCCAGGTGTGCGCGCATCACCCAGCCGCCGCTGAGCGTCCGCGCCGCACGCTCGAAATCCGCTTCGCGAAACGCCAGCCCGTGCAAAATCCGTTTCGCCTTCGGCTCGACCTCCCAATCGAGGTGC
>JACCZQ010000219.1 GCA_013695905.1 Chthoniobacterales bacterium | reverse complement strand
AACGCTGGGCGTGTTTCCAGCAACGGTCCAATCGCGTCGGCGCGCGCTGTCTTGCGAAGCATTGCCAGCACCGCGCGGCGCGGGCATCCTGGCCCCATGAGCACGCTCGCCGAAATCGAATCCGCCGCCGCCGCGCTCTCTTCGCGCGAGAAAGCGGAGTTGTTGCTGTTTGTCGCCGCGCCGTTGCCGGAGCCGCGCCTGTTTTAACCCGAGCAGCTCCAAGCCTGGATGGATGAAGATGAGGATGACATGCGGGCAGTAACCAAGCGCACATCAACAGATGGATCCAGTTTCGGCGTTGCTGTTTCTTCAACTTCAACTTAAACTTCACGCCATGAAAACCGTTACCATGCTGGAATTCCGCAAGGACGCTGAAGGCGTGCTGCGCCGCATCGCCAAGGGAGAGCGCTTCGTGCTTTCCCATCGCGGCAAGCCCGCGGCCCGCCTCGAACCCCTGACCGCCCCGGCGCCCGGCGACCCGGCGAGCGATCTCTTCCTCAGCATCGGCAGCCGCGCCAAACCCAGCCCCAAGGGAAAAACCAAACACGCTGAGATCGACCGCATTCTTTATGGCCGTCCCTGAGGTGCTCGTGGACAGCGCCGGCTTCTTTGCCTTGTGGGATGCGACCGACCAGCATCACACCGCCGCCCTCCGGCTGCAACGGGAGCTGCTGCGCAGAGGACGCCGATTCCTCACGACCGAATATATCGTGGACGAAACGGTCACCCTGCTGCTCGTCCGCCATAGCCACGCGGCCGCCGCGGATTTCCTCGAGACCATCGAACGCAGCGAAACGCTCCGGCTCGAATGGATCGGGCCGGAGCGATTTCACGCGGCTTCCGCACTCTTTCGCAAACACTCCGACAAGGAATGGTCCTTCACTGATTGTGTCAGCTTCACCACCATGCGCGAGCTCCGCATTAGCGAGGTCCTCACCACCGATCGTCATTTCGAGCGAGCTGGGTTCATGCCGCTCTTGAAAGCCTGATTCGTTATCCGACTCGAAATCCGCTGACTGCCACGCGCATGCCGCTCTTTGAACGTCCGCCTCTGGAAACCCTCGCCTCGGCGAAGGATCGTTGGACGCCTCTCTACCTCGAGCACGGCCGGCTCGAAGTGGATGACTCGAGCGTGAAATGGATCGGAGCGGATGGACTCCTTTGCCGCATCCCGGTGGCGACGGTGGCCGCGCTCATCCTCGGCCCGGGCACCACCATCACACACGCGGCGGTGCGGGCCTGCGCCGAGTCGAATACGCCCATCTGCTGGACCGGGGAGGAGAGCATGCGGTTCTACGCCTTCGGGCTGGCGCCCAATCACACCAACGAAATGCCCCGCCTCCACGCCACCGCCTGGGGCGACCGCAAACGACGCACCGAAATCGCGCGCCGCATGTTTCGGATGCGCTTTCCTGAGATCGAGGTCGAAGGCAGGAGCGTGAAGGAACTCCGCGGGATGGAGGGATTGCGCGTCCGCACGCTTTACGCGCAGCTTGGCCTTCAGCACGGCGTCACCTGGAAAGGCCGGAATTACGATCGCTCGAACTGGGACGTTTCCGATGAGATCAACCAGGCGCTCTCCGCGGCCAATGCCAGCCTTTACGCGCTCTGCGCGGCCGTCATCTGTTCGCTCGGGTATCTGCCCAGCCTCGGGTTTGTGCATGATGGCGGGACGCTGCCCTTCGTTTACGATGTGGCCGATCTTTACAAGCACCTCACCAGCATTCCCGCTGCCTTCCTCGCAGTGCGTCAGCATCCAGGGAACGATGGCGATCTCGTGCGCAAACTTCTCAAGCAAGCGCTCGAAGAGCAGCGCATCCTGCAACGAATGCCGAAAGACCTGGCCGCCCTTTTCAATACCGAGGAAGCCGCCCCGCAGGCTGCCGGCGCGCGCCCGCCCTCCGCCATCGCATGACGGTCCTGGTGGCCAGCGACACCCCGCCGGCGATTCGAGGGATGTTGAAACGATGGTTCGTGGAGCCGCGCGCCAATGTCTTCGTCGGCACGCTTAATCGGCGGACTCGGGACAAGGTGCTCGAGTACGTGAAACGCAACGCCGCCGGCCTCAGCCTGCTCATCATTTCATCTGAGCCGAATTGTCAGGGCTTCAAGATCGAGCGCTGGGGCGAGCCCGACCGGCGCGACACGGAGATGTCCGGGCTCTGGCTGGTGGCTGAAAAGTGGGTGGAAGCTGAGAATCAGCCGTTTTAGGATTCCCGTCAGCAACTTGGAAACGCTATCGTAAGTCTCTGGCAACTCAGAGTTTTCCCCACCCGCGTGGGGATGGTCCGGTTCAGGACAGATCTCGCCGCCGGGGCGGCGGGTTTTCCCCACCCGCGTGGGGATGGTCCGCGCTCGATGATCCGATCGGCTGGGCGCAGGAA
>JACCZQ010000218.1 GCA_013695905.1 Chthoniobacterales bacterium | reverse complement strand
CTCCTGGCTCGGCTTGTTGTAATACGGCGCCACGATCAAGGCGCCATCGACTCCGAGCTTTTCCGCCGCGGTGGTGGCGGCGATCGCCTCGTGCGTGGAATACGAACCAGTGCCGGCCAGCACCTGGCAGCGGTGATCGGCGATCTCCACCGCGAGGCGAATCACCTGCTCCTTCTCGTCGTGCGAGAGCGTCGGGCTCTCACCCGTCGTGCCGACCGCGATGATCCCGGTAATTCCGGCCGCGATCTGCGCCTCGATCAGCTTTTCAAACGCCGGCGCATCGACGATGCCATCGCGGAATGGAGTAACAAGAGCTGTGTAGGTGCCGCGGAACATGGAGCTCGGAATAAGTTAAAAAAGTTAAATGGTTAAATGGTTAAACTTCGACGGTGCCTTCGAAGACGAAATCGGCGGGGCCGCTCAGCGTCACCCCGGTGAACTGCTCCCCCTCCCTTCGAAAATCCACCTGCAGTTCGTCGCCCCCTTTCACACGCACGCCAATCGGTCCGGCGACGTTCTCGACGAGCGCGAAGATTAACGCGCTCGCGACCACACCCGTGCCGCAGGCCAGCGTCTCGTCTTCGACGCCGCGTTCGTAGGTGCGGATGGCAATCTGTCGATCGCCCCTGCGTTCGAGGAAATTCACGTTCGTCCCCCGCGGCGCGAAGTCCGCGTGCTGCCGAATGGCAGAACCGAGTGCACGCACCTCGACGTCAGCGATCGCGGAGACCGGCACCACCACATGCGGCACTCCGCTATCCACGTAATGGCAATGCACCTCCTGCCCGGCCGCCGAGATGCGCAGATCCCGCCGGAGATCCCTCGGATCGCTCATCTGCAGCGTGACCGCTTCACCTTGCAAGGCAGCGGCAATGATCCCGGCCGGTGTTTCAAACGAGACACGCTCACGCGGTCCCGCCACCCGTTCCGTAAACCGTGCAAAACAGCGCGCACCGTTCCCGCACATCTCTGCTTCGCCCCCGTCGGCGTTGTAGTAGCGCATCCGGAAATCAGCGCCGTTCGCCGCCGGCTCCAGCACCAGCACACCATCCGCTCCGACCCCACGGTGACGATCGCAAAGCCGCGCGATCTGCTCGCCCGACAGCTGCAGCTCGCTGGCGCGATTGTCGAGCATGACGAAGTCATTACCCGCGCCATTCATTTTCGTGAAGTGCAGCGTCGGCATGACCGTTCTTCTAGCACACGGCCCCCGTCCCGCAAACTCGCGGGACGGGTGGCGGTGCCGGTGACGACGTTATTGAATCGACGTGCCGGACCTGCTCTTTACGAGCCCCACATCGGACGAGTTGATCGAGTCGGAGACCGTGACATCCAGGCGGAAATTCGCAGGTGAGACCGCGTTCCCACTCTGGGCCTTCGTCTGCCCGACGTCCGTCGCATTGACGATGCCGTTCCCGTTCGTGTCGCCGAGCAGCACCCCGAACGTCACGGCAGCGTCCCCATCCCCGTTCACGCCGTTCAGCGTCGCGGTGAGATACTGGCCCGACTGCACGCCGGTGAGTTCCACGATATATTCGTTTGGATTGGCAGGATTCACACCGCTCGACGCGACAGCTCCATCCGAGACCGCAGCATTGCCGACGCTCACGATCGGGTTGTTGAACGTGAAGACCAGGGTGTGCTGGTTCCCGTCTCCGCCGCCCATGCGGCATTCGATGCCATACGGCGGACCAGCCAGCGGCAGGTTGATGTCGTACGGCGTGGTGCCGTGAACCTTCCGCGAGCCGGCGCTCACCAACTGCGGGAGCAGCGCGGTGATCGTGAAGTTCTGGTCCGAGATGTCGAAGTAGATGTTATCGACCGCCTGCACCATGACGCGCGCGGTTGATGTGCTGACCATCGGAATAGTGAGCGTCTCCGAGCCGTCGTTCGGCGTGTTCGCCACCAGCACGATCGGGAAGGTATTCCCCCCATCCGTTGAGAGGCGGATGTTCACGAGCGAGGTGCTGATCGGCGGCACGGTGGTGTTGGCCGTGGCCCACGTCACCGTGTGAGTGGCACCACCCGAGAAGGTCATCCCCGTGTTCGGCGACGTGACGGCAAATCCGCTCCCGCTGTCGAGCACGTTGATCTTCATCGAATCCATGCCCCATCCGCCGAAGCGATTATCGCGCGCCGTCACCCGGAAATTCAGCTCTCGCGTGGTGGTCGGCAGCTTCTCGCCGATGGTCTGGGTCTGGTTCGCCAGCAGCGACTGGAGCCGCGGGAAGATGCGGGTCGGGTTCGTCGTCGGCAGGAAGGAGCGGAAGATCGGGCCCTGCCCGTCGTCGGGAGCACTGGCTGGTTTGGTTGGCCCGAGATCCGCCTCCTCCCAGCAGTAGGTGAGCAGGTCTCCGTCGGGATCGTTCCCGGTGGCGGTGAGGGCAAATGGCGTCCGCGCCGGGATGGTGTAATCGATCCCGGCATTCACGGTGGGAGGATTGTTGCCGGTGGCCGTGACCGCGGCACAAGTGGGGGCGGGACCAGGGTCGCCGCCGCCGCCACGCACCGTCGCGACCGCCTGGTATTGCTGCGCCGGCGGGACGACGGCGAAATAGACGATCCGCACCGCGAACAATCCCGTGCCCACTTCACGCGCAGCCGGATCAATATTGATGATCTCCGGCTGGCCGCTCGAGGCAGACTGGCCAACCAGCGGTCCGGTGATGGAGTTTTTCCGCACGTAGATGTCGTAATCGTCCACAGGATTGGGCCAGGTGAACGTGATCCGGGCGCTCTTGCCCGCCCAATCGGAGACGCTGCCGCCGAGCGTCAGCATAAATGTGTCGCAAGTGATACCCTCGACGCAGGTCTCCTCGTCCAGGGCCGATCCTCCGAAAGCGGTGCCCGTCCACGTCACATCCGACCCCGTGGGCTGAAGTGTTCCAGAACCTGGACTCGCGTCGGGTGACGCGCTGCCGCGCACCGGAAGCTTCTCCACATTAAGGAACGGGCGCCCGCCGATGCCGCTCGTCGCGAAGCCAAACATCTCCTGCAGGCTGACGAAGTGGAAATAGGGGTCGCTGTTTGGCTGCAGGTTGTTCGCGGCTCCGCAGATGCCGGCATAGGCCTGAATGGTGGAACCGCTGCCCGGTTCGTAGGCCGTGCTGCGGTTGCTGTTGGTGCCGCAGTTCGAGCCGTCGCCGTTGAAAGTGTGGTTGCCGCCGAACTGGTGCCCCATTTCGTGCGCCACAAAATCCACCCAGAACGGATCGCCCGTCGGCGGATCGATCCCAGTGGTGCCGCGCGCCTTGGCGCTGCCGCCGGAGAGGAAATCAAAACCGCGGCAGACCACGCCGAGACCAGCGATGCCGCCACTGCCGACTGTCACCACGTGGCCGATGTCGTAATTGTCAGCGCCGATCTTCTCATCGAGGTAGGCGGGGTTCGTGAAGATGTCGCCGGGCGTGTCCGTGTACGGCGTGGAATTTGTGGCACTGGCGATGACCTGCTCCTGGTTGGCGACCAGGACCATCCGGATCCCGAGCTCCGTCTCGTAGATACCCGAGACGCGGTTCGTCATCGTGACGAGGGCTGCGAGGACCTGCGCCACGTTCGGAGCCGCTCCTCCGTGATACTGGCTGTAGCGGAGCGAGGTGCCGCAGGCGAGGCGGTATGTCCGCAGGAACTTGCCGGTATTCTGATTATCCACCGCCGCCGGAGCGGATCTCAAGGCCGACGCCCCCTCCTTCTGTTCGTCATCCGCCAGGCACTTAAAGTCGCGGTCGCCCGTGAGAGTATCGCTCTTGGAGTAGCTCATGTAGACACTGCCATCGCGGTGCCAATACGGGTCGATGTAATACGCACCCGACGGCGAGAGCACCTGCGCGTGTACCGTGTTCGGATTCACATCGAGCTGCAGCGACGTGAGCGGATCGTCAATGTCGCGGCCGCGATAAGTTTTGATCTGCGGGAACTTCGCCGCGAGGCCGGGCTCCATCAGCGCCACTTCCTCCACGCGGAAGCGGGCGAAGCCGCCGTCCGGTTTCGGCAATGTGATCTCCACCGGCTCCGACGCCCGCGCCTGCTCGGAGAACTCCAGCGGTGCGGCGGACAACACTGATTGCAGTCGCGCCGCATCCAGCGTGAAAGCCTTGAAACTGGTTGCCTTGATGTCCTGCAGTGCTCCAGCGCGAGCTTGCGGGATTTGGTCGACGCTCTGCCAGAGTCGGTCAGCCGACGTGGCGGCGCTCACCAGCGGCGGCGCGCAGCAGAAGGCGAGGCACGAGAAGAGGACGAGGAAACTGTGAAGGTGCAGTGATCGAATCATAGGTTGGGACCGAATCAGGGGTTGGGGAGCTTTATCAGGAACGCTGCTCTTTGTAAAACAGAAAAGAAAAGCCTGATGGGGCGCTACCCTTTTGATTCGCTCGCCGCACGCGGCTGCGCGTCAGCTTTGTTGAAGCGCCTTAGTGCTTCGGCGCGCGGATCGTGCCGGTCTCGATCGCGCTGCGGCGCTCCGCCACGATGCGGCTCGCCGTCTCCTCCACCATCTGCTCGAGGAGCATTCGGAGGTGTGTGCCCTTTCGGAAATCAGCCGGCGCGATGTGCCGCACCCGGTCGGCGTGCGTGGAAAGCTGGTAGCATTTCTTGAAGCCCGCCCGGAGCGGGTCGTCCGGGTTATAAACGGCGATGGCCTGTCCGCCATTCTTCCGCATCACGGTGAAGCACGGCACGTCCGTAGGACCGTCGCCAAGATAAATCATGTTTGGGAACGGCACCGGCCGGATCGCCGCCTCCATGTGATCGTTCACATCCTCGGACATATCGAGGAGCCCTTTGTTGATGCGAAAAAGATACTGCGTCTTCTGCGTATGACTGATCACCCGCTTCGGGAAGGTGATCCGCCCCTCCGCATCCTCCGCAAATTCGCACCCGAAGATCGCCCGCACGTAAGGAGCAAGACGGCTCCCCTCGATCAGGATCTTCATGCCCGATGAGATGATGTAATGCTCGACGGAGATTCCCACCGCCAGCTGTTCTTCGGTCAGCAGGCTGTCGCGGAATTCATCGAACATCTCCGGCAGCCCCTGGTAGAAATTCAATTTCATCCCGAGCGTCTTCAGCTCCGAGTTCTTCGGCCGATCCATCCCGAGCGTGTCGAGCAGCACCTTCATGTAGGCGAGCTCGTTATCGTAGCCTTCGTCGCGCACCAGCTCCTGGCAGCGCTTCCAGAATTGCGCGGGATTAATCCCAAAGGCGGGGAACACCACCTCGTCCTGCATGTAGCTCGGACTGAGGGTCTGATCGTAGTCGTAAACGATCGCGATCGTGTTTTGCGTGGCAGGCATGCGGCTCAAAGCATCGGACAGAATGAACAAAATGGACAGAATGAAGCAGCTGCCATTTTGTTCATTCTGTCGAAAGCTCTCCTTCTCCGGGTCAGCGGCGCCGCGGTCCGAGGCGGTCCTCCTGCAGAGCATGCTCGAGCGCGGCACGGAACTCGAACTTCTTCACCTGCGCGGCGAGTTCAGGATCGTTTGCTGCTTCGATCAATCGTAATCGTAAACGATCGCAATGGTATTTTGCTGCGCCGCCCTCGGTGTTTCTCAGACAGAATGAACAGAATTAGGAGAATGAAGAACAGCCGCGGCTCCTGCACCTATTTTGTTCATTCTGTCGAAGCTCTCCTTCTCCGGTCAGCGGCGCCGCGGAACGGAGTGGTCGTCTCGCAGTGCGTAATCGAGCGCGGCGCGGAAATCGAACTTCTTCACCTGCGCGGCGAGTTCCGGGTCATTCGCGGCTTCGATGAGCCGTTCATCTCGCACCAGGTCGAGCAGTCGCCCGTTTTCCAGCATGGAGGTGACCTCGGGGTCCGCCCGCAACGCCAGGATCTTCGGGTGATCGGTTAACTCGGCAATGCCCGGATAGGTGAGGAACCGCTGCGCCCGCTCCGGTCGCGCGAAGACTTCTCCAACTTTACCCAGCGTCTCGTAAATGCCGGTGGGCAGCACATCCGTCTGCTTCACGACGTCGCCGACAGGCCCGAGCTCGAGCGATTGCTTGAGCTTGGCCAGCGAAGCAGTCACTGCGCTCGGCTCCGCCATTCGTCGCACCGTCCGCGCAGGTCGCTCCGGCTGCTCGAGCAAGGCTGGAACGCGCGTCTGGGCATTCACCTGTGCCTCCGCGATGGCCCCGACTGACCGAATGCCTACCACCAGCAGCCAGATCAAAAAGGCACCGAAGAAAAGCCCGATGACCGCGCCGGTCATCCCGTAGACCAGCCGCACGATCCCGGATTCCTGCTGTCCGGTGCGCTTGAACAGAATGGTGCCGAGGCTGGTGACCACGATGTAAACGAGGAGCGCGAGAATGGCACCACCAATCCCGGAGAGGACGAGATCCGGCAGCCTGACGAGTGGCCGGAGTAGCGGCAGCAGGTGTTGGCCGCCAAAAAGCGCCGTCATGTAGGCGAGGATGATCGCGCCGATCCGCACCAGCTGGCGTGGTAACCCGAGACGCCACCCGCGGAAGATCTCGAGGAGGATCAGCATCGCCGCGACGGCGAGGAAGATGGATTGCCAGGTGGGAGAGGCGGAGACGAGATCAGGCTTCATCGACAGCGGAGTGGACCGTTCGGCGGCGCAACGTAGCGCATGCGTCTCCCTGGCGCGCTTGCGAAACGCGCAAGCCAGAGGCTCGCGCTACAAGGCCGTGCCGCGCTGGCGCAAGGCATGGTCGCAGAGGACCAGCGTCGCCATGGCTTCGACAATCGGCACCGCACGCGGAAGGACACACGGATCGTGGCGGCCGCGGGCCGCGAGGGTGGTTTCCTCGCCGGTCAGAGTGACGGTTTGCTGCGGGCGCGCAATGGTGGCCGTGGGCTTGAACGCGACCCGAAAGACGATGTTTTCGCCGTTGCTGATGCCGCCCTGCACACCGCCGGAGCGGTTCGTCTTCGTCCGCACCTGCTCGTCGCGCATTTCGAACTCGTCGTTGTGCTCCGAGCCGCGCATCTGCGTGGCCGCGAAGCCGGAGCCGATTTCGAAACCTTTGGTGGCCGGGATGCTGAGCATCGCTTTCGCGAGATCGGCCTCCAGCTTGTCGAAGACCGGTTCGCCCAGACCGGGCGGGAGACCGCGGAGCACGCATTCGATGATTCCGCCTAACGAGTCTCCCTCGGCCCGCGCCTGCGCAATCGCTGCGATCATCTGCTGTGCGGCTGCCGCGTCGGGGCAGCGGATTTCATTCGCTTCCACCTGCTCACGCGTGACGGCGTCGGAATCAACGAACGCTGTGGTCTGGTATACGTGAGTCACGTATGCCACCGCCTCGAACTGCGGAAACATCCTCTGCAGCACCTTCCGCGCGACGGCGCCAGCAGCGACGCGGCCGATGGTTTCGCGGGCAGAGGCGCGGCCGCCGCCCTGCCAGTTCCGGATGCCATATTTCGCTTCGTAAGTGAAGTCAGCGTGAGAAGGGCGGAACGTCTGCGCCATTTCGGCATAGGTCTCCGGCTGCGCGTCCTCATTCAGGACGAGGACGGAGATCGGTGTGCCGAGCGTCTGCCCTTCGAAGACTCCGGACAGGATCTGGCAACGATCGGCTTCCGCTCGCGGTGTGACGATGCTGCTCTGCCCGGGACGGCGGCGATCGAGTTCTGCCTGGATGTCGGATTCCTGCAGCGGGATGCGTGACGGGCAGCCGTCGATCACCACACCGACACCGCCGCCGTGGGATTCCCCCCACGTGGTGATGCGGAACAGGTGACCGAAGCTGTTGCCCATGGCCGCGAAGGTAGCGGGGCGGCGTTCAATTCACAATGCGCGGCGAATGGTATCATCCTGAGCTGAGCTGAGGCTCGCCACGGCGAGTCCGTCCTCTGGCGGACTGGCGCAGCGCGCCGAAGGATCTCGCGCAGGGTGCCTTGGCTTCCGAATGCGAGCGGCATACACAGCAGCCTGCGTGAGTTTCAATCCGCGCGCCCACGGCCAGGAGCGCTCTCGGACCATCCCCACGCGGGTGGGGAAAACCAGCTCGCGCTCGTTGCGCGTCACAGGATTTGACGAAGGAGGAAAGCGAACGCGTTCCCGCGATGGGTCTTCGGACCTTTCTGCTTCCGTTGTTTCCTGGCGCGGGGCATCGGCGGGAAAGTCCGGTTCACTTAAACGGATTGAGGGGCGTGATGCCGGGGATGTCGCGAAAATCGTCCGTGTTTTCGGTGAGGATCACCGCGATTTTTTCCCGGATCATCAGCGCGGCGAGTTGACGGTCGAAATAATCCTGCCGGGTGATGCCGCCCTCGACGCACAGATCCAGAACCAGATGTGTGGTTTCCACCGTCAACGGCAGGACGGTCAGACCGCGCAGCCGGGTCAGGGATCGAATCTTGTCGCGGGCCAATTCCGGACTGTCCGGCGGCTGGTTCTTCGGGCCGGTTAAATTTGGATACATCTCGGCAAGATTTTGCACGGAACTGAACAGCTCTACTTCCGGCCGCTGACGCTGTGCGAGGACCAGCTGCGCCCGCTCGTGCCGCGGATCGGCGGCCAGCGTCGCGTAGATCAAGACGTTGGTATCGACCAGCGCCGGCGGATTCGATTTCGGCGAGCGTGCTCATGGGGCCAGGATGCCCGCGCCGCGCGGTGCTGGCAATGCTTCGCAAGACAGCGCGCGCCGACGCGATTGGACCGTTGCTGGAAACACGCCCAGCGTT
>JACCZQ010000205.1 GCA_013695905.1 Chthoniobacterales bacterium | reverse complement strand
CTTGTAGCGTGCTGGTTTTCGCATTCTGCGAAAACGAACTTTTTGGCACGCTCGCGGCCGGTGTGTGGTGGTGCGCCGAATAAAAGTTCGTCTCGGCAGAATGCCTCGACCAGCACGCTACAAGCGTGCGCTCCCCGGACCCGACAGCCGCGACGGGCGTGGCTCTCCGACGCTCGTGGATGACAGACGTTCCTACGCAAATTGCTCGAAGCTCGCGAAGAGCTCCTCCGGCGTCACGGTCGCGGTGCCAAGTTTCGCCACCACCACCGCACTCGCCTCGTTCGCCAGCTCCGCCGCCTCGCGCGCGGTGGTGCCGCAGGACAGGGCGAGCGTGAAGAGCGCGATCGCGGTATCGCCCGCGCCGGAAACATCGAAGACCTGCCGCGCCTTGGTGGGGATGTGGTGCCACTCGGCGTCGCGTTCGAAGAGCATCATGCCTTGTTCACCGAGCGTGACGAGCAGGTATTTGGTGTCCCATTTCTCGAGCAGCACGCGCCCCACCTCCAGCAACGCCTCGTCCTTCTCCGCCGGTTCCACCGGATCGCTCCACGCCATTCCGGCCGCGAGAAACGCTTCGCTGCGGTTCGGTTTCACCGCGGTCATGTTTTTCCACGCCAGCGCATGCCGCGGGTTCGGATCCGCGGCCACGATCAGGCCGGCCGCGGCGGCGAGTTCCGAGATCTGCTGCACCAGCTCCACGCCCAGGAAACCTTTGCCGTAGTCTTCGAAGATGATCGCGTCGATCTCTGGCAGCTGGGCCCGCACGCGTTCGATGACCTGCGTGATTTGTGTCGCGGCAGGGGAGGCGATCCGCTCCCGATCGACCCGCACCACCTGTTGCTGGCGGGCGATGATGCGCGTTTTGACGATGGTGCGAAACCCTGCGTCCTCGATGACATCCGCGGTCTCGATATGGCCCTCGCGCAACAAGCTGCGGAGCTGCTGCCCGCCGTGGTCGGTGCCGATCATGCCGATGACGGAGGTGCGGTCCACGAACTCCCGGAGATTCCGCGCCACATTCGCCGCGCCCCCGGGATAAAAGCTCTCGCCCGTCACCTCCACCACCGGCACCGGCGCCTCCGGGGAGATGCGGCCGACCTTTCCCCAGACAAACTCATCGAGCATGAGATCGCCGATAACCAGGATGCGTTTCGACGCGGCGCGGCGCAGGATTTCCCGCAGGCGATCAGGCGTCATGTGAGGGGACGGCGCGTGGAAAGAAATACCGGCTGATGCCGCCGTCTTCCGAGGTCGATCCGATTAAGGGGTGTCAAAATGTTCGCGGCGGTCGATTGTGCGGCTGCCAGATTTGTTTACTGTTCTCCACTAATCCTGAATAGAAGTCGAAATCAACAGTCGAAGCACGGATGATGTCTCTAAGAAAAACTTTCAAACTCTCTCTGCTGGCGGTGCTCGGCGCGTCGATTTCCACCACCGCTTCGACCACGGCCGCGGAAGCGCCCAAGCGAATCGACGTGAGCCAGCTCTCGAAGCGCGTGGATGACGTGGTCGTGCCGCTGCCGAATGAAGTCTTCGGCGCGCTCAATAAACTCGGCGGCGTCAACTGGAAGGAATACGTGCGGAACGAGAAGGGGAGTAATTTCCGGGAGCGACCGCGTATCGCGCTGCTGCTCGGCACCGTGATTGCCGATGGTTTCATCGCGGTGCAGGCGGAAGACGCGCCCGCCGTAAAAGATATCGGGCAGCGGGTGCTCGGCCTCGCGAAAGGTATCGGCGTGGGCAACTCGATCACGCCCCACGCGAAAGCGATCACGGAAGCAGCCGACAAGCGGAACTGGCCCGGCGTCCGGCAGGAACTCGATCGTACCCAGAACAGCGTGCAGCAGGCGATGAACGAAATGAAGGACGAGAAGCTGTCGCATCTCGTCAGCCTCGGCGGTTGGCTGCGCGGCACCGAAGTATTGACCTCGGTGGTGACGAAGCGCTTCTCCGAGGATGGTGCTGAATTGCTGCACCAGCCGGACTTGCTCAATTACTTCGACCAGCGACTGAGCGCGATGCCGGAGTTTAATCTCAAGCTGCTCCAGGATATCCGGGCGGCGCTCGGCGAAGTCCGCCCGCTGATCGACGTGGGCGACGCCCAGATCACTCACGCCTCCGTGAAGCGGATCAACGAAATCACCGCCCGCCTCGATGCGGCCATCATTACGAAATAGGTAAATCGCATGCACGTCTCCTTCTCAAGAACGATGCGGAGTGGCCTCTGTCTCGCGGCGGTGCTCGGGCTGATGCTCCCGCTGGCGGTGGCATCCGTCGATGACGCGCAATCATTCGCGCTCCAGGCGGCCGAGCCTTACGTCAAGGAAGGCTTCCAGGTCCGCGAGGATTACTGGGGTGGCGACCTGGGGGCGGGCGAGAAAAAGGCGGTGCGGCAACAGCTGTTCAAGGGGAACGAGTATTGGTTCTGGCTCGGCACCGAGGTGGAGAAGGCGAACGTCTCCGTCCACATCTACGACTCGGAAGGCAAGCTCGTGGAGCAGCCCGACAGCTGGCAGAAGGGGCAGTTCGCGGCCGCGCACATTATCCCGCCGAGCACCGGCAGCTATTACATCATCGTCAGCGTGGAATCCTCGCCCGAGGAGCGGACGCACTGGGCGCTGGTTTACGGCTTCCGGTAGGAAGCCGCTGGAGCCCTGCCGCCAGCGCGTCTCCCACCATGCGGCGGCGACAGCGACATACCAGTTTCCCGCGACTCCTTTGTGTGACATCGTGAGCGGAAGCCTCCTCGCAGGCTGAAGATGAGCGAATCCCGCACCCTGCAATTCGAGAGCGCGCGTTCCCTGCAGGCGCTCTACGCAAACGACCTGAAACTCCTCAAAACACTCGAGGACCAGCTCGGTGTCCGCGTCACCACCCGCGAAGGATGGATCAAACTGGAGGGTGAACCGGAGCAGCTCGATCGGGCGCAACGTGTCTTCGATCAGCTGGAGAAGGTGCGGCAGAAAGGGGTCGCCATTCACAAGCATGAGTTTAGCTATGCGCTCAATTCCGTGAGCGAAGCGCGCTCCGATAACATCAGCGACGTGGTCGATGTGAAGATCGCCACCTCCTCGCGCAAGCCGCCGATCGTGGCGCGGACTGCCGGACAGCGGGATTACCTCGGCGCCATCCAAAAACACGACATCGTCTTCGGGATCGGTCCCGCGGGCACGGGCAAGACTTACCTCGCCGTGGCCATGGCCGTCGCCGCACTGAAGAAGGAGCAGGTCAGCCGCATCGTGCTCACGCGTCCGGCGGTCGAAGCCGGCGAAGCGCTTGGGTTTTTACCGGGCGATCTGCAGGAGAAGATCACGCCGTACCTGCGGCCGCTCTACGACTCACTGCGCGACATGCTCGAGCCGGAGGAAATCGAGCGCCTGGTGGCGCGGCAAACCATCGAGGTGGCGCCGCTCGCCTACATGCGCGGCCGCACCCTGAGCGACGCGTTTGTCATCCTCGACGAGGCGCAGAACACCACCATGGAGCAGATGTTTATGCTGCTGACGCGCATCGGGCAGAATTCCAAATGCGTGGTCACCGGCGACGTGACGCAAATCGACCTCCCCTCGAACAAGCGCTCCGGCCTGGTCGAAGCGCTCCAGGCGCTGAAATCGGTTTCCGGCATCTCGATGGTTTACTTCAATGAACGCGATGTGGTGCGACATGAGCTTGTCCGCGCGATCATAAACGCGTATCAACAGCACCGCTCCCCGGCGAATGCCGGCGGAGGGATGCCGCGGAAGTAGCCTTCGCATGTTCGAGTTCCTGCAGAGAAATCGTCTCGTGAAACGCGGCCTTGCCTCGGGCAAGACGCGGC
>JACCZQ010000195.1 GCA_013695905.1 Chthoniobacterales bacterium | reverse complement strand
TCGGTATTCCCGCGGAAGTCCTCGCGGCGGAGACGAGGACCGGGGACATCGATCTCGTCATCACCTCCACGCACGGGCATACCGGCCTGCAGCACGTCCTCCTCGGCAGCACCGCCGAGAAGCTGGTGCGCCTCGCCGCCTGCCCCGTGCTGGTGGTGCCCAGCCACTCCGCCTAACGAGTGTGTCATGCACTTCGTGGCGCCCGCCCAAGGGGTTTCCACCGCTGTAGGCCGTGGTCTCCTGACCCGGCGACGCACGATGTGGCTTCGCTCCACGTGCTCGGAGTGGCCACATCCCCCGCCACGTGGGGACACGCGGCCTACACCGGGGAGAACGCGAGGCAAAGACGCTTTAACGAGTGTATGCGGACTTCTTTTCCTCCAGCAGCAGCGTCTTCACGTCGGCCAGCACGAGCCGCGTTTACCTTCAGTAGGCGCAGTTCAGTGTCGGATTCCGGCATGGGGCGAACTCTGTCGAAGTTTGCCTCCGCTGCTATAGTGCGGCATGCACGCTCCGGCACCACGAAGCATCGATTGGGCTGCGCTGCGCGCAGACTTCCCGATCCTGCAGCAGGAGATCCGCGGGCGGCCGCTGATTTATTTCGATAACGCGGCGAGCACTCAACGCCCGCGCGCCGTGCTCGACGCGCTGCGCCACTTCGACGAGCACGATCACGCGAATGTCCACCGCGGCCTGCACGAGCTGAGCTCCCGCGCCACCGACGCCTACGAAGGCGCGCGGCAGAAGGTGGCGCGATTCATCGGCGCGGCGAACGCGGAGGAGATCGTCTTCACCCGCGGCACGACCGAGGCGATCAACCTGGTGGCGAACTCCTGGGGTGCGAAATTCCTCAAGGCCGGCGACGTCATCCTGCTCACAGAGCTGGAGCATCACAGCAACCTCGTCCCATGGCAGCTCCTGGCGGAGCGGACCGGCGCGCGGCTGCGGTTCGTGCCGGTGCGCGTGGAGGACGGCACGCTCGAGCTGGAGCAGCTCGGCGCGTTGCTCACGCCGGAGGTGAAGCTGTTTGCCTTCACGCACATCTCGAACGGAATCGGCACGATCAATCCCGTGGCCGAACTCTGCCGCGCCGCGCGTGCGGTCGGTGCCGTGTCGCTGGTCGATGCGGCGCAAAGCGCGGGCCACCTCCCGCTCGATGTGCAGCAGATCGGCTGCGATTTTCTCGCGTTCTCCGGTCACAAAATGTGCGCGCCGACCGGCACCGGCGTGCTCTACGGACGCGCGGAGATTCTCGAGCAGATGCCACCATGGCATGGCGGCGGGGAGATGATCGTCAGCGTCACGCTCGAGAAGAGCACCTTCAAAACTCCACCGCATCGCTTCGAAGCCGGCACGCCGAATATCTCCGGTGCGGTCGGTTTGGCAGCAGCAATTGATTATCTCGAACAAATCGGCCGTGATCGCATCTTCGCGCACGACCGCGCTCTCACCGAGCACGCGCAGGTGCAGCTTGCCGGCATTCCCGGCGTGCAGGTGCTCGGCCCGCGCGAGGAACGCGGCGCGCTGGTCAGCTTCGTGATGGAGTCGGCCCATCCGCACGATCTCACCACGTTTGCGGATCAGCAGGGGCTCGCCTTGCGCGGCGGGCATCATTGCAATCAGCCGCTCATGCGAAAGCTGAAGCTGCCCGGCACCACGCGGGCGAGTTTCTATTTCTACAACACGCACGCGGAAGTGGACGCGATGATGGAAATCCTGCGCGCGGCGCAGCGTTACTTCGGATGAACGCGGAACTCGACGAACTCTACCAGCAGGTGCTGCTCGACCACGCGAAGCGGCCGCGGAATTTCGGCGAGATCGCGGAGGGCGCAGTGCACGTGCACGGCGACAATCCTTCCTGCGGCGACGAGATCCACCTCCATGTGCGCTTCGGCGAGGATCGCGGGGTGGAGGAGATCAAGTTCACCGGGCACGGGTGCGCGATCAGCCTTGCCTCGGCGTCGCTCATGACGATGAAATTGCGCGGGCGAACTGCAGCTGAAGCGACGGCGCTGGCGACGGCGCTGCGCGAGCTGGTCACGACCGAAGTGGCGGAACCGACCGCGGCGCTCGGCGATCTGCGGGTGCTCGGCGGGGTGCGGAAATTTCCGCAGCGGGTGAAATGCGCCATGCTGCCATGGCGCGCCTTCGAGCAGGCGCAGGCGGGGAATGCCGGCAGCGGACGGGTCTCGACGGAAGCGTAACGCGTGTGTCGGGAAACCGACGCGCGCCTAGGCGGCGGCGAGCAGGTCGAGATCGTCGAGGGCCGCGATAATTTCGCAGCCGGCGACGAGTTTCTCGAGATTGTCGCAACAATCGAAGGAGCCGTCGCTCAGGATTCGTTGCCAGAAAGTTGCGATGCTGTTGTCAGCGGTAACCGGGGAGATGGTAGGCTTGATCACATCATCGTGCTTAGCAGCCGCTGTGCCACTGTCGGACCAGATGAGTCGCGGCGCAGTGGACGCGAGTCGCGTTGGCGAAGCGCCCAAGAAACCGCGGGGTGGCCAACGGGACTCGAACCCGCAACAGCCAGAATCACAATCTGGAGCTCTACCATTGAGCTATGGCCACCGTCCGCAGCGGGGATTCTAGTTTTCGCCCGCTGAATTGCAAAGGCAAAGCGGCCCCGCTGGCACGCCCTTCGCTTTACCAAACCCGTGGCACACGTTGCATCTCCCGCACAGTCGGCTATCCTCCGCTTCGCAATCGCATGAAGAGATTCGGGCTTTTTTTTCTTACCGGTCTCTTGTTTCTCGGTGGAGCTCTGCAGCTCCCAGCGCAGACAGAGGATCCCAGCGAAGTTTTCCTGAAGGCGTACATGACGTCGCAGCAGGGCGAGAAACTCGAGAGCGATAATCAATACCGCGCCGCGATGGAGAAATTCCGCGCCGCCGGCAGTCTCCTCGAAGATCTGCGCAAGAAACACGCGCCATGGCAGCCCGCCATCGTCGAGTACCGCGCGCGCAAGATTGGCGAGAGCATCCTGCGGGTGCAGGGCAAAATCGGCACCCAGGGCGATCTCGCGGCCACCGCGGAGCCACCGCCTGCCGCCACGCCCCCGCCAGCTGCTTCACCTTTTCTGCCCCGCGTCGCTGGCCCTGCTGAACCCAGCGTGGAGATCGGCAACCGGTCGCAGGACGCACGGCTGACGCTCCCGGTAGAATCCGCGACCCCACGCGTGGCGCCACCGACCGTAGCCGTCGCGCCGGTTCCCGCACCTGCAGCTCCCGCCCCGACCCCGGCTCCCGCTCCCGTGGTGGCCGCAGCTCCGGCGCCCACGCCGAGCGAAGCTGCGATCAAGGAAGCGACGAAAAAACTGCAGGACCGCGTTGATCAACTAAACGCCGAGCTGCAGAAATCGCGGAAAGAATACAGCTCCGTCCAGAAGGAGAAGGAAACCCTCGCCAGCCGACTGCAGGAGACAAACACCAAGCTCGAAAAGGCGCAGACCGACCTGCAGAAGAACCGCGATGCGGAGAAGCAGGTGCGCGATCAGCTCGCGCAGGCGCAGGATTCCCTGGAGAAAGTGCAATCAGCCGGCGGCGCCGACGCCAAGGCAGCGGAAGCGCTCCGCGCCGAGATTGACCAGCTGAAGACGGCGCTCGCGGTGGCGGAAAAAGGCCGCGCCGCCGCCGAGAAGGAGAAGGACGCCGCCAGCACCAGGCTCACCGAAGCGACCGGGCAGATCGCCAGCGTCACGAAGGAACGCGATGAATTGATCGCCGAACTGAAGAACGCGAAGCAGGCGCAGGAGCGGGTGCAGGTGCTCGTGGCGGAAAATTCCGATCTGCAGAAGAAGCTGGCCGACGCCGAGAAATCAGTGCGCGAACTCGGCGAAGACAAACCGCGCCAGGAGCAGGAGATCGCCGACGTTCGACGCCAGGTGGAGCAGCTGCGTCAGCAATTGGCGGCAAGCCAGAAGCAGAACCACGAGTTCGACGTCACCGTCACGGACCTCCGCTCGCAACTCGAGGAAACCGCGAAGCAACTGGCGCAGGCGAAGCTCACCGGCGCGGATGCGGAGGAAACGGCGCGTCTCACAAAGGAAAACGAGATGCTCCGCCAGATCGTCATGCGCGAGCGCCAGCAGGACGCGCGGCGCGACCAGGCCCGCAAGCTGATGCTGGCCGAGTTCGACAAATTGCAGATCAAATCCGAGACCCTGAACCAGCAGATCGAATTGCTCGCACAGCCGGTGAGCAAGCTGAGCACGGAGGAGCTGGAGCTGTTCAAGCAGCCGATGGTGGTCACGTCGGATGCGGCGACGCCCGGGGTCACGGCCAGCTTTGCGGCAGCCAAAGATCCGAGCGGCACCCCGGGCCCGAATGTCGAGACGACTGCCAAACCGCAGGTCCCCGAGGAGCTGATCCCGATCGCCCGTGAAGCGAAGGAGAATTTCGACGCCGGCAAGTTTCGCGCGTCCGAGAAGCAATACGAGCAGATCCTCGCGAAGAGCCCGAACAATCTCTACGCGCTCTCGAATCTCGGCGCGGTTTACTTCCGCACCGGCCGGCTCAAAGCGGCGGAGCTGACGCTGAAGAAGGCTGTCACCCTCGCGCCAAAGGACGAGTTCTCACGCCGCACCCTTGGGATTGTGTATTACCGGCAGGCGAAATACGACGAGGCGGTGACGGAGTTGACCAAGGCGCTCGCGATCAATCCGAAGAGTTACATCGCGCATAACTATCTCGGCATCACCGCGAGCGAGAAAGGATGGCAGGAAGCGGCGGAGAAAGAGATGCTCGAAGCGATCAACGCGAATCCGGACTACGTGGACGCGCACTACAATCTCGCGGTGATCTACGCGACGAATAAGCCGCCGGCGAAAGAGCTGGCGAAGCGGCATTACTCCCGCGCGATGGAGCTGGGCGCGGAGGCGAATCCGTCGCTCGAGAATTTGATCCGCTGACCCGGTGGTGGCGCAAGTTTTCAACTTGCAGGGTCTTTATGATGCAACTTGAAAAGTTGCGCCACGGATGAACCGACCGTTCCTGACGGCGGAATGGCGTTACCTCGCGATGCTGAATTTCGCGATCGACCCGGACGTACTGCAGCCGCTCGTGCCGGCCGGCACCGAGTTGGACTTTCACGAGGGGCAGACGTTTGTCAGCGTCGTCGGGTTCCTGTTTCTGAACACCCGCGTGTGCGGTGTGCCGATCCCGTTCCATCGCAACTTCGAGGAGGTGAATCTCCGCTTCTACGTGCGCCGCAAGGTGGGAGACGAGTGGCGGCGCGGCGTCACCTTTGTGCGCGAGTTGGTCCCGCGACAAGCGATCGCGCTCGTCGCGCGCACGTTCTACAACGAGCCATATCTGGCGCTGCCGATGCGCCACCGCATCGAACACGAGCAGCAAGAGCTCTCCGTGGAATATGTGTGGCGCAGGAACCGCCGGTGGGAACGCCTCGCCATGACGGCGACTGGCGACCCGCAGCCGATCACGCCCGGCTCGCAGGAGGAGTTTATCACCGAGCACTACTGGGGCTACACCGCCTGCGGTCCGAAGTGCAGCGAGTATCAGGTAGAGCATCCACCCTGGCGGGTGTGGAATGCCACCACGTGGGAGTTTGACGCTGATGTGGCGGGACTCTATGGCGATCGATTTCTACCGCCGCTCACCGCGCCGCCAGTCTCCGCGTTTATTGCGGAGGGCTCGCCCATTACCGTCCGCCGACGCGCCAAGGATCCCGGATAGCGTGTCTCCGAGCGCTCTTACTTACGAGACACCAACTCCC
>JACCZQ010000012.1 GCA_013695905.1 Chthoniobacterales bacterium | reverse complement strand
GCCGCACCCCGCTCGACCGCCTGGCGCTCGGCGTCCCCTACGCCGACAAGAGCAACATCGCGCGGTGGGGCCACACCGGCGGCTCGGACTTGCGCTGCCGCGGGAACACCTGGTTCGTGCCCTACCGCACGATCAAGAGCCGCGACAAACAGCGGCCGCATCCGGCGACGTTCCCGGTCCAGCTGGCGGTGAATTGCATCCGGTTGCACGGAGTGGAACGGGTGCAGACGATGCTCGATCCGTTTCTCGGGATCGGGAACTCGGCGGTCGCGGCGCGCGAATGTGGCGTGCCGAAGTTCGTCGGGTTCGAAATCGACGAGGATTATCTCGCGGAGGCGAAACGACTGGCTCAGCCGGCAGTTTGGTCAGAGCAGCTGTTCTGACCGGGAGGGGTTGGCTTCCGCTCCCGGCACGAATTTCTCCAGCGGCTTCACTAAATTTCCCGGCAGCGGGCGGACGCGATCAAAGATGCGATCAGCCAGTGGTTTCGCCGTCAGATAACCAGCGGTGAACATCTCCATCCGCGCGTCCATGTTGTCGATGTAATGCAAGACCATGGCTTCCGGCGTTTTCGCACAAACCGGTGAGCCGAACTGCGGCTCGCCGTGATGAGCGCCGATCAAATGCAGCAGGTGCAGCCGCACATCTTCGGAGGCCGGCGTCAGCTCTTTCCAGTCGCCGACACTGTCGGACGTCAGCACCTTGCGCCACAGCGAATTCACCAGCTCGAGGCCGATGGAGATGTGCCCCAGCAGCTCACCGCGTTCGTCGAAGCCCATCGTAAAGCCGGTCTCCGGCAGATGGTTCTCCCAGAGCTTTCCGGAATCGTGGAAGAGAATGCCTGCCGTAAGTAGATCGAGATTTAGCTGGGGGTAGAGCGGTGCGATCTCCTTCGCGAGCCGCAACATCTGCGCGGTGTGCTCCACAAGGCCGCCGCGCCTCGCGTGATGGTAGCTCCGCGCGCCCGCCGTTCTGCGGAAACGCTCCCCGTAATCCGCGATCAGCGTTTCGCAGAGCACGCGCAATCGCGGGTCGGTGATCGCCACCACCCGCTCGATGATGTAGGCCCAATCCGCCGCTTGTTTTGCGCGGAGCTCCGGCGGCCCCTGGAGCAGCTCCGCGATTTCCTGCGCCGTGAGCGCGCGGACGGTCCAGTGTTTCGCCTCGATCCCAAATTGCTGGTGCTGCTGGAACTCACCGCTGACTTCGATGAAATCGGAAACCTGTAGCGAATCACACGCGCGATATTCCGGATGATCGCTCCAGACCCGCAACGTCATCCGCGCCGCCGCGTCGGCCAGCGTCAGCTCGCAATACGGCTTCTGTTCCCGCGTCATTTTGGCGAGGGCGGCGTCCACCTGCACGTGGACGCGCGCCTCGACGGGGCCGTGCTGCGCCGCCTGCCGAATGGCGGAGAGCGTGAGCAGTTCGAGCATGCCGCAGCGGACGAGCTAGTTCTTGGCCACGCCCACCACACCGCAGGCGATGCGAGCACCAGCGTCGCCGGTCGGCTGCGTCTTCAGGTCATCCGCTTTCTCGTGCACGATGACGGCATAGCCAATGACGGAATTCTTGCCGCTAAGCGTCATCATCTTGTCGGTCCAATCGAGCCGCGCTTTGCCTGAGCCATCGGCTTCCAGATTCCCGAGATCGCCCACGTGGCGCTCCGAGGCGTCGGGTGCGCCATGATCATGGCCGCCGGGATTGAAGTGACCTCCCGCTGATTCGCCTTTCGGATCGGAGCAATCGCCAAACTCGTGCACGTGGAAGCCGTGCTTTGTGTTCGGCTTCAATCCGCTGATCTCCGCCACGACCCGCAATCCATCACCAGCTTTGGTGAAGGTGACCGTGCCGGAAGCCTTGTTGCCCTGGGTGGGGTTGAGAACAGCGACGGCTTTCTGAACGTCTTTATCGTCGTCGTGAGCGTGAAGCGGTGCGATGAAAGCGCCCAGCGCTATTGCGGTGGCGCAGCCTGTAATGAAGAATCGTGTAGTCATGACTATAACGAGGAGCGTCTGCCGGAATCGGCAAGTGAAAAGGACAAGCCGCGCGCCCGCGAGTCAGAAGCAGCAGGACGTAAGAGATTCCTCCACTTCGGTCGGAATGACAGGTATGGAACCCTCGCGGGAGCGGCTGAGTGCGCAGACTAGGAGTGGTCTCTAAAGTCGATTTGGCACTGCAACAAAGACCGTCGGCAGCCCCTCATCCCGACCTTCTCCCCGAGGGAGAAGGAGCCCCCTCTCCCGCCGGGAGAGGGTTGGGGTGAGGGCGGGCGGACACTCGCTTCTAATCGATCAGGCGCTGCTCGATGCCCTGGTAAGCGTCGATGCGACGATCGCGCAGGAATGGCCAGTGGGTGCGGTGCTCGTCGATCCGATTCCAGATAACCTCCGCCATGACGATCTCTTCCTGATCAACGCTTCCCTTGGCGAGAATCTCTCCGTTTGGCCCGCAGAGGAAGCTCTGCCCCCAGAACTCGATCCCAGGTCCACCTGCAGGAGCTTCGTGGCCGACGCGATTCACCGCGGCAACGTAGCAGCCGTTCGCGATCGCATGGCTGCGCTGAATGGTCTCCCACGAGGAATACTGCGCCGCGCCGTATTGTTCCTTCTCCGCCGGATGCCAGCCGATCGCGGTGGGATAGAACAGCAGCTGCGCGCCGCGGAGCGCGGTGAGGCGGGCGGCTTCCGGATACCACTGATCCCAGCAGATGCAGACGCCGATATTTCCCTGCTGCGTGGGCCAGGCTTTGAAGCCGAGATCGCCGGTCGTGAAGTAGAATTTCTCGTAGAATGCCGGGTCGTCCGGGATGTGCATCTTGCGATACTTCCCGAGGAACTTGCCGTCGGAATCAATGATCGCGGCCGTGTTGTGGTAAACGCCAGCTGCGCGTTTTTCGAAGAGCGACGCGACGATGACGACGCTGTGCTCGCGCGCCACTTCGCCTAACGAGTCAGTCGTGGGGCCGGGGATCGGCTCCGCCAGGATGAAGTTCGCGTGATCCTCCGACTGGCAGAAGTACTGCGAGCGGAACAGCTCCGGTAAACAGACGATCTGCGCCCCCTGCTTCGCCGCTTTGCGAATCCATTCGATCGCGTGGGCGAGGTTCTCGTCCGTATCCGGGGTGCAGCGCATCTGCACCAGCGCGACGCTGGTCTTCTCCGGAGCAGGCATATACGTCCTGGACGGCGTATAGGAACTACTTCACCGAATCAGCGGGCACGATCTTGATGCTCTGCACCTCGACGCGCTTGGTCGGCTTGCTGCGTTCGCCGCCGCCGCTCATCGTCACTTCGGTCTCGCCGATCTTCGTCAGCACGTCGTCGCCTTTGATCAATTTCCCGAAGCCGGTGTATTGCCGGTCGAGGTGCGGGGCGCGTCCCAGCATCAGGAAAAACTGGCTGCCGGCCGAATTTGGGTCGGCCGAACGGGCCATCGAGAGGACGCCTTTCTCGTGCAGCTTCTCGTTGAACTCGGCCTTGATCTTGTAGCCTGGATCGCCCGTGCCCCAGCGACTCTCTTTGGAGAGATCCTTCGTGAGCGGATCGCCACCCTGGATCATGAAGCCTTTGACGATGCGATGAAACGCGGTGCCGTCAAAGAAACCTTCACGCGCGAGTTTCTTGAAATTCTCCACCGTCTCCGGCGCCACGTCGGGCCAGAACTCGGCGACCATTTCGCCTTCGCTGGTGGTGATGACAGCAACTTCTTTAGCAGGTGAATTCATAGGAGTAGGTTCTTTCGTCTCGGTGGTTTCTTCCTGGCCGCGCAGTGCCGTCGCACCGAGAGCCAATCCCGCGAGGCAACAGAGCAGAGTCAGTTTCATGTGTGACCAGTGACACGGAGTTTTCCTCGTGTCACGGGATTTGCTGCTGCGCGCTAGGAGAGAACGGGCTCCTCTGCGACCGCGGGAGCTGGTTCAATCCACTTGCCGTGTTCGCGGATGAGATCCTGCAGGCGCCCGACTGCTTCGGCTTCGGGAATGTTGAACTTCACCGCGGTCTTGCCGACGTAGAGGTTGATCTTGCCGGGGGCGCCGCCGACGTAGCCGAAGTCTGCGTCCGCCATTTCGCCCGGTCCGTTCACAATACAGCCCATCACGGCGATCTTTACGCCCTTCAGATGTGAAGTGGCTTCCTTGATGCGGGCGGTGGTGGTTTGAAGGTTGAAGAGCGTTCTGCCGCAGGAGGGGCACGCCACGTAGTCGGTTTTGAAAATGCGGGTGCCCGCCGCCTGCAGGATGTTGTAGCTGAGCCGCAGCGCCTGGCCGGGGGCTTCTTCGCCTTGCACGAGAATGGCGTCGCCGATGCCGTCGCAAAGGAGGGAGCCGATGTTGGTGGAGGCGGTGAGGAGCGCGTGGAGGAATTGCTGATTGCTGAGTTCTGATTGCTGATTGCGCAGCACGTCCTTGAGCAGGATCGGGTGGTGCGCGGCGACCCGCGCGGCGAGCAGGCGGTAGGCGGCGATGACCGGCAGATCCACGTCATCGCGGACGGTGATGAGCTGCGAAACTTGTGTCGCGTTTAGCGGCTCGACCTCGTGGGCGTTCCGCGGGTCCACTTCCACCACACCGGCGCGTTCGTAGACGAGTTCCGGCTTGTAATCACCCATGCGATCGACCTTGTGCGCGATCTTCTCGAAGTGCTCCTGTCGCACGAAGACGCGGACGAGTTCTGCGCCCCCGACGGCGACGTTTCCCTGCACACCCGGTAACTG
>JACCZQ010000151.1 GCA_013695905.1 Chthoniobacterales bacterium | reverse complement strand
GAGCAGCTCCGCGTCCGGCACTTCCTCCGTGCCGAGGCCATGGCACGCGGGACATGCGCCGAAGTGGCTATTGAACGAGAAGTGCTTCGGCGACAGCTCGCCTAACGAGAAGTTCGTCTCCGCGTTTCCGTAGTCGGTGGAGTACCGCGCCGGCGCCCATTTTTCGGTGCCGGGAATTTGTCGCAGGACCACGATCTTGTGGCCGCCCCATTTCAGCGCCGTCTCCACCGAGTCGGCCAGGCGGGTGCGAATCCCCTCCCGCACGACGAGGCGATCCACGACCGCCTCGATCGTATGCCGGCCGGTCTTTTTCAGCCGGATGGGCTCCGGTTGCGCCAGCTCGAGGATCTCGCCATCCACGCGGACGCGGACGAAGCCTTCCCGCTTCACCTTCTCGAGCACGTCGCGGAATTCGCCGGTTTGGTTCTGCACCAGCGGGGCGAGGAGGATGATCTTCGATTCCGGCGCATAAGCGAGAATCTGATCGACGATTTGTTGCGGTGTCTGCCGGTGAATCGCCTGGCCGGTGACAGGATCGTGCGGTTGCCCGACCGCCGAGAAGAGCACCCGGAGGTAATCGTAAATCTCGGTGGTGGTGGCGATGGTGGAGCGCGGATTCGCGCCGGCGCTCCGCTGCTCGATGGCGATGGCGGGGGAGAGGCCCTCGATGAAATCGACATCGGGCTTCTCTATCTTGTCGAGGAACTGCCGGGCGTAGGCGGAGAGGCTCTCGACGTAACGCCGTTGCCCTTCGGCGTAGAGAGTATCGAAGGCGAGCGAGGATTTACCGGAACCGCTGAGGCCGGTGATGACGACGAGCTTTTCCCGCGGAATCTCGACATGGAGATTCTTCAGATTGTGCTGGCGGGCACCGCTGATCTTGATAGTTTCGGCAGGCATCGGAACGACCAAGGTCGAACCTGTCAGTCAAGCATAACAGTTTCGATACTCCAGCCATTTTGCCCCTCATGAGCGACGCCGAGCGAACAATTTCCCAGGAAGAACTGGTGATTCTCCAGAAAAAATTCAGCGAGGTCAAACATTCGATCAATAATGCGCTGGCGGTGATGATGGCACTTTCTGAGATGTCGCAGCGCCGGCCGGATTACTCGGAGAAGCTGGCGAGCACGGTGCTGACAAAGGCGCCGCAGATTGTCTCAAGCCTGCAGGAGTTTACGCAGGCGTTGAACGAGAAGGCTGGTCCGAGGCCGGAAGGTCTTCCGACTGCGGCGCAGTAGGCGCGGCTCCGACGTAGGTGACACTGACTTCCCGCAGCGGGGAGGAGCCAGGAAGCTGGAAGGATTTTCGGCTGCGGGGCGAGTACCAGCCCGGGGAACGGAGATATCATACCGCCACTTCGTGGCAAGGTGCCTTCGCCAGCGGCGTCAGGAGCCGGAAACCCGGGGCTTTAGGTGCCCAAAGCCGGACATGGTCTGCTGATTCGCCTGCCTTACGGCTACGGACGATCGGTCGGCGTCGGCGCAGCAGGAGTCGTAGCCGGGGCCGGGATCGGCTGGACTGCACCTACAGCCAGATCGGCGGCGGTCGGTGAAGCCGCGCCCTCGACTTGCGGGAGATTCTCGGCAGGCGTGCCAGCGGGAGCCGGAGCCAGGGCAGTCCCGTCGGGCGCTACCTTGGGCGCCGTCACGGGTGATGCAGGATCCCCGGCGGCGGGTGAAGCCGGGACAGCAGCAGCCGGAGGCGTGGTGCGCATCAGTTCCTGCCGCAGTTCGTTACTCGCGGTGGTGCGGCTCGCGTAGAGGAGGGAGAGGACAAACGTCAGCACAAAAAAGAGACCGGCGAGCCAGGCGGTGATCTTCGTCAGGACGTTGGTGGTCTGCGCGCCGAAGAGGTTGTCCGTCATGCCGCCACCGAAGGCCGCGCCGAGACCTTCGCTCTTCGGACGCTGCATCAGGATCACGAAGACCATGAGCAGCGCCACCAGAAGGTAAATGACGAGGACGATGTTGAGCATAATGGACATGGGGACCGGCAATATGCCCAGAGGCGGCGGTTTGTAAACGAGGAAGCAGTGGCGGCGGGTGCGGGTGCCGCGGAGATGGGAAGGAGCCGGGCGCGGCGCGTGCGGCAGTTCAGCCGCTGGCGGCGCGGGCTTTCTGCGCGTTCCAGATCGCGTCGAGCTCCGCCAGCTCCAGCTCGCCGAGGGCGCGGCCCTGCGCTTTCACCTCGTCTTCCAGCTCGTTGAAACGGCGCACGAATTTGTCGGTGGCGGCTTGGAGCAGTGTCTCGGCGTCGTGGTGTGTCTTACGGGCGAGGTTCACCACGGCGAAGAGGAGATCGCCAATTTCTTCGGCCACTTTTGCTCCATCTCCTTCGGCCATTGCTTCTTTCGTCTCGGCGATCTCCTCGTCCACTTTTCCGACGACGTCGGCGATCTCGATCCAGTCGAATTTCACGTGCGCGGCTTTCTTCTGGATTTTTTGCGCGCGCATCAAGGCCGGCAACGCGATCGCAACACCGGTGAGATAATGCTCCTTCCGGTGCTGCTTCTCCTCGCGCTTCACGGAATCCCAAAGCGTCACCACCGCGCCGGCGTCGCGTGCTTCGCTGTCGCCGAAGACGTGCGGATGGCGCCGGATCAATTTGGCGGTGATCTCCTCCACCACCTGTTGGATGGCGAATTGGCCCCGCTCGCTGGCGATCTGCGCCTGCATCGTGACCAGGAGCAGCACGTCGCCGAGTTCCTCGCGCAGGTTTTCGTCGTCACCGGCGCGGACTGCATCAGCGACTTCGTAGGCTTCCTCGAGTAGCTTCGGCACGAGCGTTTCGTTTGTCTGCTCGCGATCCCACGGGCAGCCTTCCGGCGCGCGGAGGTGCGCAACGACTGCGCAGAGCTTCGCGAATGCTGCGCCTAGATTTTCCACAATGAGCGATGGGTGCCGAATTCCGAGATCTCGCCGGTGGTTTTCTTGCCCACGTAAATCGTGATGCCGATCACCAGCGCGAAGGTGCCGATGAAAATCGACGCGACCAGCCACGACGGGATGTGGCCGATAGCCATCGCCCCATAGAAGGAGCGGAAGCTGTCGAGCGGCGCGGTGGCGTGCAGGAAGATCTTGGTCACCCAGGCGACCATGATGAGGACGAAGATGAAGACGTAGTTGCGTTTCAAGCGTCGCCCAACGGCTTCGAGTTTGCTGATCTTGAACCGCGGCAGGATCAAATCTTCGCAAACCAGTTTCTTCCATTCGCCCTGCAGCATCTGGCGATTTTCCATCACCATCGGGACAAGAAAATGCGCTTCCAGCATCCGCACTCGCGCGCGGAACGCATCGTAAAAACGATACCGCCGCGCCTCGATCCAGAGCATTCCCCAGACGATGGCGAGATTGAAAAAGAAAATGATGTGCGGCACATCCCGCGTGGAAAACGAGATGGTGATAATGGCGGTGCTGCTGGTGATGGCCCAGTTCGTGGTGATGTCGAGCCGCTGCCGCCAGACCATGATGCGGCCGAGTTCGCCCCGGTAGAAATGCGACATCGCATTGACGTAGCCGGGATCATAGACGCTGCGCTGCAACGAGATCGTTCTCTCGTCGTTTGTGCCGGCCGGAGTGTTTTCGGTTGCCACAGGGGAGTCGTTAACTGGATAACTGTCTTTGCCGGATTATTCCAACGAATCCTCTGCGCATTCTATGGCCGCCACGCTGGCAGACGTTCTCGAGGCCGAACAGGTGACGCTCGAACTCCGCGCTGCAACGCGGGACGAGGCGCTGCGGGAGATCGTTGGGACGCTCTCCGGTCAGGGGAAGGTGCGGGATGCAGAGGCGTTCCTCGCGGAAGTGATCGCACGGGAGGAGGAGCATACGACTTGTATCGGCCATGGCGTCGCTTTCCCGCATGCGCGGACCGATCTGGTGAGCGAGATCGTGCTGGGCATCGGGCGCCGTCGTGAGAGCATCCGCTTCTGCGAAGGCGAAGATGTGAACCTGATCTTCGTCGTGGGTGTGCCGCGGCGGATGGTCAATGATTACCTGATCTGCGTCGGCGCGCTCGCGCGACTGGTGAAGGATCGTCGGACGCGTGAGGCGCTGATGAAGACCGGCAGCGTGGAGGAATTCGTGGAGCTGCTGCGCGCCGGCTCGCTCTTGCTGTAGGCCGCGTCTCCCGACGCGGCGGGGTGTCGCGCTCGCAAACACGCGCGGCGCTCCGCGAGCGACTGAACAGCGCTACTGCGATTTCTTCAGCAGCTGATTACGGGCGCGGTCGAGCGTGCGGCGCTCGCTGGCGGTGAGGCTGTTGATCCCAGACTTGGAGATTTTCTCGAGCAGCGGATCGATCGATTCGTAAACATCTTCCGGCTCCACCACCCGCCGCGGCGAGGAGCGCGGCACCACCTGGAATTTCGGCTTCGGCTGCCAGCGTTCCTTGAGATTGCTCCACCACTCCAGCTCGCCGCCGATGCCGCGCATGCGGATGAAGAGATAGGCCCCACCGATGCTGAGCCACAGCACCGCGAGCTGGAACCACGCATGCGCCGCGAACAGCTGCAGCGTCAGAATCGCGCCCAGCGCGAGAGCGATCCACTTCACCATGATGCGGAGGAACAGCTCGACCCGCGGAAAAATCGTGGCGAAGGCGACGAACACCCCGAAGTGCATGGCCGACGAACCGGCCATGGCCGTCGGCTCGGCCAATCCCCACAACGTCAGCAACACCGCGGGACCGAGCAGCAGCATCAGGTACAGGGTCACAAACGCGCGGCGGCCGATGAACCGCTCCACTTCGCGCCCGAAGATGAAGAGCATATACATCTCGATCGCGAACCAGATCAACCGCGACGGCGGATGCACAAAGGCATACGTCACCAGCTGCCAGACCGCACCGCTCAGCACCGCCGGGCTTTCGAACATGAG
>JACCZQ010000145.1 GCA_013695905.1 Chthoniobacterales bacterium | reverse complement strand
CCCTGGCACTTCGTCGCGATTGGGCGATCCGTCGGTGAAGCACGAGATCCGCGTAGCCGCCGAAGAAGGGGAACGCGAATTCTACGAACACCGCGCACCCGCTGCCTGGCTTGAGGCGTTGGCTCCGCTGGGAACGGATTCGCGCAAGCCGTTCCTGGAGATCGGGCCCTGGCTGATCGCAGCCATTGCGTAACCCTACAGCACGCTGCCAGATGGCAGCGGGATGAAACATTACTACGCGACCGAGTCGGTGGGGATCGCGAACGGGCTGCCCGTCGCGGCGATTCATCAAGGCGGCCTTGTCGCGCTCACGCACACACCGAGCCCGATCGCTTCCCTGAACCGCATCCTCGGCCGGCCCGCACACGAGAAGCCATTTCTGCTCCTGGTGGCAGGCCATCCCGCCGCAGATGCGCAGGTGCCCGACATCGAGCGAAAGCCGCTGGACGCGATCAGCACATTCAAGGTCTAGAGCATGTCATGCACTTTGCTTCGAACGGATCCCGGCGCGGCCGCGCCGTTTTGTAGCCGGGGTCGTTGACCCCGGCCACGAGAGACGTGGTCACGCGAGGGTCAGCCGGGGTCAGCGCCCCCTGCTACAACTGCCCTGCCCAAGATTCAAGCATCGAAACCTCGGAAATCCGTTGCGCGATTACTCGCCTGGCAATTTGAGCCCGAGCTTCTTTAACTTCGGGATCGCCACACCGACGACGTATCCATCCTTCGGATTGCGACGCACGTAATCCTGGTGGTAGTCCACGGCCAGATAGAATTTTTCGAGTGCGACGATCTCCGCCGCCACCGGTTTGCCGAGCCTGGCCGCGAGCGCGGCTTTGCTCTTCTCCGCGACCGCTTGTTGCTCGGGGGTCGAAAATAGAATCAGCGGACGATATTGTTTACCGAAATCCGGCGCGACGCCGCGACCATCGGTCACATCGTGCGTCTTCCAGAAGAACTCGACCAGCTTTTCATACGAAGTCACCGCAGGATCGAACTTCACCTGCACGACTTCGGCGTGTCCCGTCGAGCCTGCGCTCACTTGCTTGTAATTCGGATTCGCCTCCGCACCGCCCGCGTATCCGGAGACGACATCCTTCACACCCGGCTGTTGTTCGTAGAACGCTTCGACGCACCAGAAGCAGCCCGCGCCGAAAACCGCCGTCTCCGTCTCTGCGGCGATGGAGGTGCGAGCGGCCGCGGCGAGAATGAGAAGGAAAGCGAAAATGATGCGGAAGGATTTCATACGGTTGGGAGAAGCAGGACTGGCTGTTTATTCCCCATGCGTGAAAAATGGTCTGACGAACAGGTTCAATGCGCCATTTCAGCCGGTAGTTCTCGTAGGTAAACGCGTTGGAGATGGAACACAGGGAGCGTGGTCATCCGGTTTTTCAGAAACGCGTCATCTCAAGCGCTTCAATAAACTTGTGGGTGCGGTTGCGAGCAACCGAACCCAAGCACATTGCGAACGTCCGCCATCGAATCAACATTATCCCGATGATGCGACGTCGCTCAACATCCCGCATCCTTGCTCGAAACTACCGGCTCTGGGGATAGAAAAGGCGGTATAGAATGGGTTGTTGTCGGCTCCGATTTGCCGCGCTATTACGGGGATAAATGCCGGTATAGCTCAGTTGGTAGAGCAGCTGCTTTGTGATCAGCAGGTCGTCGGTTCGAACCCGTCAGCCAGCTTAGCTATTGTAGGAAATCGGGTTTCCCCTCGAACTGCCCGGATACCTAATTTCTCATATGTACGGCGCAGGGGGTAGTCGCGTAAATGCGACGATTCTTGTTGGCTGCTTCTAGTCTTTCGCTTTCGCGTAAAGCTGGTTTAGAAAATCCGACGCCGCCGTGATGCAGAAAATCCCGCTGAGCACCCGGGTTGTTCGAGGCGCGCGTTGGAAGCCAAAGACGAGTGCCGATGCAAGCCATGGCGCGATACAATAGGGGCAGGTGATCAAGTCGCCGACTGCTTCCTGCAGTCCCTCGCCGCGCGCTTCTTCTTCCACTTCGCCCGCGCCGGCCGATTTCTTGAACTTCACAAACGGCGCTCGGAACGGACTCGTGACGAGATCCTTTGTCACGATGCGGCTGAGCTTGTGCGTCGCGACGCCGAGCAGCAGCAGATCGCTCCAGCTCAGTTCGGGCGCTTCATCTTCCGATTTGGTAACGGTGGAGGCGAGGATGCCGCTCAATGCGACGGTAAACACTCCCACCAGGACCGCATAACCGCCGAGCGGACGTTCAGTTTTCGAGTAACCTTC
>JACCZQ010000136.1 GCA_013695905.1 Chthoniobacterales bacterium | reverse complement strand
TAAGGTTGCCCTGATTTGACGGACAGTGGGCTTGGGGTCAAAACCCGCAGGAGAGCCCACATGAAAACACAGATCAGGAAGCCGGTGCGCGAGCGCGCGAACTACACCGAGCAATACAAACAGGAAGCGCTGGAATTATGGCGTGCCAGCGGTCGCAGCGCGGCCCGCGTGGCCGCTGAGTTGGGGATTCGTCCGCCCTTGCTCTACCGCTGGGCGAACCTGGCCCGAAAGCCCGACACGCCTCAGAGCGGGCGCAAGCCGAAGCGAAGCGTGGAACAACTGGAGGCGGAGAACCAGCGTTTACGGCACGAGAACGCGAAGCTGTTGGAGCAGCGTGAAGTGCTAAAAAAATCACTGGGCATCCTCTCCGAAGTGCCGCCGAGCGGTATGCCCGAATCGAAGTCATGAGCGGCCAATTCAAAGTGGCTTGGTTGTGCGAAGCGCTGCTGGTCTCGCGCAGCGGCTATTACGACTGGAAAGAGCGGTGTCACCGACCTGGGCCGCGGCAGCTGGAGAACACGCATCTCCGGGCCCGGATCCGGGAGGAGTTCGACCGCAGTCGTCGCACCTACGGCAGTCCCCGGTTGGCGCATGCGCTGGGTTGCCCAGGACGACGCAATCGCATCGCCCGGCTCATGCGTGCGGAGCGCCTCTTTGCCCGCCAGCGCTCCAAGTATCGACACGCCACGACCGACAGCCGCCACGGCGGGCCCATCGCGCCCAACCGCCTCCCGGGCCTCAAAGTGCAACGTCCCAATCAAGTCTGGGTCACCGATGCCACCGGCATCCTCACCGGCGAAGGCTGGCTCTATCTGGTCGCCGTCCTCGACATCTGCACCCGACGCGTCCTTGGCTGGTCGATGAGCCCGATCCTCGATGCTCCGCTGACCATCGCCGCCCTGCGCATGGCGCTCGGGCAACGCCCGCCGCGCCACGCTCTCATCGTCCACTCCGATCGCGGCCGTCAGTTCGCCAGCGCCGCTTATCGCCAGCTCCTGGCTCGACACGGCCTCCTCGCTTCCATGAGCCGCAAAGGCAACTGCTACGACAACGCCTTCATCGAGTCGTTCTGGAGCAGCCTGAAATACGAAGTCGTCTACCATCACCGCTTCGCCACCCACGCCGCCGCCCGCACTGCCATCTTCGACTACATCGAAACCTTCTATAATCGCACCCGGCTGCACTCCAGTCTTGCCTATCGCAGTCCGATCAATTTTGAATCCAACCTAAACAAATAACCCACAGGAATTGGTCCTAAACCACTGTCCGAAAAAACGGGGCAAGCCCAGTCCTTGTTTCTTGCATTTTGAGCTGCGCGAAAGGACCGCAAGCCTGCATGCTCCGCCAAATCGTCCATGTCGGAGATGCGGGGTCAGTCCTGAGTAAGTGATCATTTCTGTGCGTGCAGTTCCGACCGCGCGTTACGATTCACCTTTCGACTCGGGGCGGGTCAGCTCTCCATGCGCTTGTTCTGCGTCTTCGTTGTCCAGGGCTGCGATGAACTGCTCAGGATTGTAGACAGGGATCTCAGCGGCAGCGAAGTCATCGACATTGCGCGTGACGATGCATTGTCCTCCGGCTTGGATGGCCGCCTCATGAATTACCGCATCCTCGAAATCAGGCATGTCCCGGACGATCGCAGATCCCAACACCCCTTGGTTGATCGCCGCGATACCAAAGATCGACATCAGTTCTGAGATCCGCTTCAAGCTGGCCTGGTTACCGATCTGCCGTTCAGCGATGTAGTGGATCGTCGTGATCGTCGTGGCGCACAATAAGCCCCGGCAACGTCCGGTCTCAACCGCTGCGAGCACCGCGGACGAGGCGGCAAGATGCGGCTCCCGCCCCAGCATCACGTCAAGAACGACGTTGGTATCGACCAGCGCGATCACGAGTGCTTCTGCTGCAGGAAGTCAATGTAGGATTCCTGATCGGCATCCGCTCCCTGAATGGAACCCACCAACGAAGCTGTCACCGGTGGCAGTGGGGTTGAACCAGTTTGGGTCGCCCCGGCCCTAAAAGCGCGAAAATAGTCGCTAACCAACTTGGAAACCGATGTCCGCCGCTTGGCCGCTTCCAGCTTGGCCGCCTCAACCAGATTGTCGGGCACATGAAGGGTGAGTTTTGCCATGACGTATGAATTGACAAATTTACTACGTCTCGGCAAGCGGTTTTCTGTCGAACGAGTCAGCTCACCGAGTCTTCGTCCATCTCCGTCAGCACTCCCATCACAACCATGAGCGAAGCGAGCGGGTGATTTTTATCTTCGCCGACTTCGTCAGTGAGGCGATCGAGGAAATCGACGAGTTCCTCATACTGCGCCTCGCTGCGCGGCACAACGGCCATGCCTTTGTCAGCTGCTCAAATTCGACCGCGGACATCTATTCAATACTTCCAATTTCCTTCGTCGGGTGCATGCGCCGCCACCAGACGCCATTTAGCGGCCGGGGTTCCGCCGCGGTTTTGCTCCCTGTGATGCGGCGGGCGCCGAAGGCGCAGCAGCTCGCGTCTGGCCCAGCAGCTTTCCGCTCCCATCGTAAACGGCATAACCCGCGGGCCGCCCTTTCTCGTCGTAGGCATAGACGAGCTTCATCGTCACCACATCATCGCTGGTGAGCCGCGTCTCCTCCCAGAGCCGCCCGGACGCATCATACTTATAGCGCGTCTTGAACTGCAGCTTGTCGCCCGGCCCCAAGACCTCGCCGCTGGTGAACCGCCCCACATCGTCCAGCACGTAGCGGGTCTTGCTCACCGGCTTGCCTGCGGCGCTCACCGTGGTGGCCGTCGCCTTCCGGTTCGCGGGGTCCATCTCGTAGGTAGTCGTCGAGCCGTCGTTATTCTGCGAGACCGTCACCCGGAGCGCGTCGTTCCCGCCGCTCTGCTGAGCACTTGCGGGGCTCGTGGCGAGAAACGCCAGAACGTACAGCAAAGCGCCCCCAAAACTGCGTCGGACCATAGCCGAGGGTACCAGTGCCGAAAATTACGCGCAAACAGGCATTTATTTGATTGACCCTGAGGAGACGGAGTGGTTAAAAGTGGGACGGAGTGGATTAAAGTGGCGCAATCCTCCACCAGCTCATGGACCTCGTGCTTCCCAATCTCTTCGGCGACTTTCGCCATTCGCTCGACGAGAAAAATCGTCTCACCATCCCGTCCCGCTGGCGCCGCGCCGAAGGCGAAGAGTGGGTCATCGTGCCGGAGCCGGCGCGGCAATTTCTCATGGTCATGTTCCCGGAAGAATTCGCCCGCGTGACCACCGCAGTCGAGTCGAACCCGAATCTCGTTCCCGAACAGCGCCGCGCATTTCTCCGCCAACTCCACGCCCAGGCGCAGCACGGCGTCCCGGATAAGCAGGGCCGTCTTGTCCTGTCGGAACAGCATTGCCGCGACACCGGCTTGAAGGGCGAGGTGGCGCTCGTCGGTGGTCGGGGCCGTTTTGAAATTTGGAGCCCGGCGAAGTGGAAACGTTCGCAGGAGGAGGAAAACGCCACCTTCCAGCATGTGGCGAAATTGATCGGTCTGTAGCGGAATGAACGCGTTGTTGTTGCACGAGCGCCCGGTCTGGTTCGCGACGGGTCCTCTCATCATCAAGGAGGCGCAGGAAATGGAAGACTTCACCTATCATCGGCCGGTCCTCGCGACGGAAGCGATCGAGCTGCTGGCGCCCCGCGCCGGCGCGCTCGTGGTGGACGGCACCTGCGGCGGCGGCGGACACTCCGAGCTGATCCTGCAGAAAGGCGCGGACGTCCTCGGCCTCGATCAAGACCCGGATGCGATCAGCTTCGCCGCGCAGCGGCTGGCGCAATTCGGCGGTCGCGTCACGTTACGGCAGGCAAATTTTCGTCACGCCGATCGCGTGCTGAACGAACTCGGCATCGTCGGGATTGGCGGTGCGCTGCTCGATCTCGGCGTCTCCTCGCGCCAAATGGAAAACGCGGAGCGCGGTTTCAGCATTATGCGGAACGGTCCGCTCGATATGCGGATGGACCCGCGGCGCGAGCTCACCGCCGCCGATGTCGTGAACACCTACAGCGAGGAAGAGCTGACGCAGCTCTTCCGCGATCTCGGCGAAGAACCGGCCGCGCGGCGCATTGCCAGCCAGTTGGTCAAGCAGCGGAAAACCACTCCGTTCCGCGAAACCATTCAGCTCGCCAAAGCCATCGAGAAAATCGTCTGGCGCCATGGCCGGCGCCATCCCGCGACCCAGGTTTTCCAGGCGCTCCGCATGGAAGTGAACGACGAACTCGGCGCCCTCACCGAAGGGCTGCAGGCGCTCACCGCGCGGCTGGAGAGTGGGGCGCGGTTCGCCGTCATCAGCTTCCATTCCCTCGAAGATCGCATCGTGAAGAATTTCTTCCGCGAGCGCAGCCGCCAGTTCCTCGATCGCCCGGAATGGCCCGAGCCGCGGCCAAATCCAGATTACCAGTACACGCTCATCACCCACAAACCCGTCGAGCCCGATGAAAACGAGCAGCGGGTCAACCCACGGTCGCGTAGCGCCAAGCTCCGCGTCGCCGAAAAAGTCTAATGCAACGCCACCGCAAACAACACAATCCCATCAACGCCGCTGCTCTCGCGCGGTGGATCGTCCTCACCTCGTTCGTCGCCGTCTGCGGCTTGATTTACGTTTACCAGTCGGTGCAGCTCCACACGCTCGGCGATCGCAAAAAAGCGCTCGAGATCGAGCTGGTGAACACGCGCGGGGAGATCGAAGTCACCACCGGCCAGGTCGCCACCCTTACCTCACGCGCCGCCCTCGAGCGACGGCTGAAGGAGGGCTACCTCAGGATGGTGCCGATCGCCGAGATGAACATCGTGCGCATCAACGCTCCCACCGGTCCCTTCGGTGGTGACGCCATTCAGCCCGTCTCGAACCCGGGCGTCGGCAGATGAAGTGGACCAGCCGGACCCGGTGCGTATTCGTCTGCCTCGGCTTCGCGCTGCTCTTCAGCGTGTTTTCGTTTCGTCTCGTCTACCTGCAAATGATCAAGCACCACGAGTACGCGGGTCGTGCGGCTGAGAAACACGTCAACAAGCAGACCATCCCCGCGCATCGCGGATCCATCCTCGACGCCAACAATGAGGTCCTCGCGCATAACATCCCCGGCGAGATCGTGGTGGCGAACGCCACCCACATCAACAACCTCGCAGAGCTCGTGCCAGTGCTCGCGGAGAGCCTCGCCTTACCCGCCGCCGAGCTCACCCAGAAGCTGAGCAGCAATCGCCGTTACATCGTCCTGAAGCGCGAGCTGCCGCAGCCCGTCGCAGTCGCGTTGCGCCAGCAGTTGGACGAGAAAAAGCTGCGGCGCGGCATCAGTTTCGAACCCGATTCCACGCGCGTCTATCCGAACGGCTCGATGCTCTGCCACGTCCTCGGCTTCACCGATTTCGAGCGGAAGGGCATCCAGGGGATCGAAGCATCCATGGAGCAGTACCTCCATGGGCAGAACGGCTTCCGCTTCATCGAGCACAATCGCGCCGGGCAGGAGATCGTCACCTATCGCGGCGTCGAGCGCCCGCCGCGCGACGGCTTTCAGGTGCAGCTCACCGTGGACTTAAATCTTCAGCACATCGTCGAGCAGGAAATCGACGCCGCGGTGCGCGAGTTTCGCCCGGAGAAAGTCACGATCATCCTGATGCGGCCCGACGGGGAGATTCTCGCGATGGCGAACCGCCCGCACTTCGACCTGAACAAGCGTTCCGAAGCGAAGCCGGAGCAGATGAAGAATCGCGCCATCATCGACATCATGGAGCCGGGCTCCACCTTCAAGATTGTCACTGCGGCCGCCGTCTTAAACGAGCGGAAGGTGCGGCCGGACACATTCGTCCACTGCGAGAACGGGCTCTGGAATTACGGTGGTCGCTCGCTTCGTGATGCGCACGGTTACGGCGCGTTGAGTGTCCGCGACGTCCTCGTGAAGTCGAGCAACATCGGCTCCGCGAAGCTCGCCATGATGCTCGGCGAACAGAAGTTCTACGAATACATCCGGCGCTTCGGGTTTGGCGAACGCTCCGGAGTCGAGTTGCCCGGCGAGGTGGCGGGGATTGTCCATGCGCCGCAGCGTTGGACGAAGCTCTCCATCACGCGCATTCCGATGGGACACGAGGTCGCGGTCACTCCGTTGCAGATGACGACCGCCATGGCCGTGATCGCCAATGGCGGGAAGCTCGTCACGCCGCGCATCGTGAAATCAATCACCGATCCCGACGGCAAACCGATCACCACCGCGTCTCCGACCGAGCTGCGCCAGGTCGTGTCGCCGGAAGTGGCGGCGCAGGTCAGTTCCGCGCTCGCCGGTGTGGTCACCGACGGGACCGCGAAACTCGCGGCGGTGCCAAATTTCACCGTCGCCGGCAAGACCGGCACCGCGCAGAAAGTGAGCCCGCGCGGCGGTTACGAAGCGGGCAAATACGTCGTCTCCTTCTCCGGCTACATGCCGGCGGACCGGCCGGCGATTGTCGGCATCGTCGTGCTCGATGACGCGAAATCCGGCGCCGTCTCAAACTACGGCGGCACCATCGCCGCACCTATTTTCGCCCGCGTCGCCGAAAGAGCTGCGGGCTACCTCGATCTTGAGCGGCATGAGGAACCGCGCAAAGCGGTGCCGGTTGGCAAAGTCGTCTTAACCACTTCCACGAAATCCAGCCGCCGTTGAGCTGAACGTTCCCACACTCGTTCGCCCACACCTCATGCAGCTCAAAACTCTCCTTGCCGCCACGCCGCACAGCAGCGTCCTCGGCCCGGCCGAGCGGCCGGTGGAAGCGATCGCCTACGATTCGCGCCGAGTGCAGAAGAACACCCTCTTCGTGGCACTCCGCGGCGAGAAAAGCGACGGCCACCAGTTCATCGACCAGGCCGTCGAGAAAGGGGCCACCGTGATCATCACCGACCACGAAGTGCGGAACCCGCGCGCCACCACCGTGCAGGTACCAAACACGCGCACCGCCCTCGCCGATCTCGCGGCGACCTTCTACGATCGCCCCACGCGTCGCCTGAAACTTGCCGCCGTCACCGGCACCAACGGCAAGACCACCACCACCTTCCTGCTCAAGCACATCTGCGAAAAAGCCGGAATGCGCTGTGGCCTCATCGGGACCGTCCGCTACGAGATCGGCGAGCGCATTCTGCCGGCGGTGCGGACAACTCCGGAGTCGCTCGAGTTGCAGGAGCTGCTCGCCCAAATCGCAAACGCCGGGTGCAAAGCCGCGGCCATGGAAGTCTCTTCGCATGCGCTCGCGCAGGAGCGAACCCGCGGCCTGGAGTGGGACGTGGCGGTTTTCACAAACCTCACGCAGGACCATCTCGATTTTCACGGCACGATGCAGGCCTACTTTGACTCGAAGATGAAACTCTTCACCGGCCTCGCCACGCAGCAGGCGAAGAAGAAAGCCGTCGCCGTCGTGAACCTCGATGACCGCTATGGCGAAATCCTGGTGGAACGCCTCGGGCAGACGGTGCCGGTCGTCACCTATGGGATGGGTGCGCGGGCGGATTTCCGCGCCTCCGGGTATCGCCCGGAATTCGCCGGCACCTCCTACCAACTCGACGCCCGCGGCAAAAGTTACCTCGTGCGGGTGCCGCTCATCGGCCGCTTCAACGTCTCCAATTCACTCGCGGCCATTGCGGCCGCGAACAGCCTCGGCATCAGCATCCGCGACGCGATTCTTAGCCTCGCCAAAACGCCCCAGGTTCCCGGTCGGCTCGAGGCGGTGCAGGCGAAGCGGCAGTTCCAGGTGTTTGTGGACTACGCGCATACCGATGACGCCTTGCTGAACGTCCTGAAGACACTGCGCGAACTTTCGCCCCGCAAGCTCATCGTCGTCTTCGGTTGTGGTGGAGATCGCGACCGGGAGAAGCGCCCGCTCATGGCGCGGGTGGCGGATCAGAACGCCGACTTCAGCATCATCACCTCGGATAATCCGCGGAAAGAAGATCCGGAAGCGATCATCGCCGACGTCGAGAAAGGCTTCCGTTCCGACCGCTACGAAAAAATCGCTGACCGCACCGAGGCCATCACGCGAGCGATCTCATTGGCGCAGCCCCGCGACATCGTCCTGATCGCCGGCAAGGGCCACGAGAGCTATCAGGAATTCGCCGACCACACGATCCCGTTCGACGACATCCGCATCGCCCGGCGCGCCTTGGAAAACAGCCCGGTGGAGTTCACAGAATGAAGCGTGCAGAAGAATCCGGGGAGCGCAGGCTGCCAG
>JACCZQ010000010.1 GCA_013695905.1 Chthoniobacterales bacterium | reverse complement strand
GCGTTCGCGTCCGGTCAGCTTCGCTTCGAGCGCGTTGGCGATCTGTAAAGCGATGTCGCTTTGCACCTCGAAGATCTCCGCGAGCTTGCGATCGTAAGTTTCCGCCCACAGATGCGCATCCGTGTCGGCGTTGATCAGCTGCACGTTGACGCGGACGCTGTCGCCTGCTCGCTGCACACTGCCTTCGACGATATGGGCGACGCCGAGCTGCTGAGCGATTTCCCGCAGGTTACCCGGCCTGCTTTGATACTGCTGGGTGGACGTGCGCGAGATGACCTTCAGGTCTCCGACCTTTGCGAGGCGCGTGAGGATTTCGTCCTGCACGCCCGTCGCGAAGTAGGCGTTCTCCGGGTCGCGGCTGAGGTTTTCAAATGGCAGAACAGCGATGCTCTTTTCGGTAGTTCGGCCGTCGTCTCGCTGCGGCTTCGGCCGAAAACGGTCGAACAGCAGCACCGCCACAGCGAGCACGAGCACGCCGAGGATCGCGAAGTCCAGCTTCCGCCGCGTCGTGCGCGGGATTGATTGCTCACGCGGCACCTCTTCGGTGCGCTTGATTCCTTCCGGCGTCAGCTCGAATGCCCACGCGATAATCACCGCGATCGGAAATCCCAGGCCGAGCAGCAGCACCACGAACCGCACCGCCCAGTTCGGGATGTCGAAAAACGGAAACGTCTGCGTCGCGATCTGGATCAGCAGCCACGACACCACTGCGTACGCGATCGCGACGCGGTAAACATTCCGCCGCTTCAGCTCCGCTAAAAACTTCTTCAGGTTCATTTGATGGTGCCGTTCAGGAGCTGCTGGAATCGGGGGTCGTCTCGGAGCGGGTCCCAGAGAGGATCGGCGCGCAGTAAAGCGGGTGTGAGCGAACCTTCGCCACGCGCCGCGACGGCGCGGCTCAGGGTTGCAATCGCCGCATTGCTCTCGCCGAGCTGCGCCTGCGCGGCGGCGATCATCTGTAGCATGGACGGCCCTGCGAGCGCATCGTTGTTGATGTCGTTTTGCAGCAGAGCAGCTGCACGTTCCACTCCGGCTTTGTCGCCCAGCAGTGCACAGACCAGCAGCAGGTCCGTGATGACCATCGGATTGCGATCTCCCGCTGTCACGAGCGCGTCCAGCTCATCGCGTGCGCGAGATAGTTCGCGTTGCGCAGCTGAGGCATTGCCGGCGAGCTTCTCGGCAGCACCCAGGCGGCCCCGATAGCTGGCGATGAATACCGGCGCGAGATCTTCCGGCGCGGCGAGGACACGCCGCAGGGCTTCGATGGCTCTGCCGTAATCCCGCAGGAGCAGCCACTGCCGCAGACGTGCTTTCGTGGCGATGTCTTCCCGCGGGTCGAACGGCACCTGCTCCAGCAGCTTGCCGGCGGTATCGAAATCGCCTTCCGCCTGGTAGGTCTCCGCCTTCTGCACGAGTAGATGCACGTTGTTCGGCTCCAGCTCGAGGGCGCGGTCGATCCGCTCCCGTGCCTCGTTGAATCGACCGAGCGCGCGGTATGTCAACGCCGCTTCGGAAAGCAGGATCGGGTTCCGCGGGTCGAGTTCGAGTGCCTGCCGGTGCAGCGCCAGCGATTCATCCCACTTTCCCTGCCGCCGTTTCACGTAAGCGGAGAACTCGGTGGCAGCGACGCGATTACTCGAGTGTTCCCGCGCCTTTTCGAAAGCAGCGAGCGCGCCGTCGTAATCAGCCAATCCACGGTAGCGATATAGGCCGAGCGCGAAATTCGTGTCCCCGGAGTTCGTCGCCAGCCGTTGCGCCTGGTCGAGCGCTTCTTTCGCGCGGCCGAGCCGCTGCGGTGTGCGGTCGAATTCCGCAAAGGACAACGTATTCACCGCCGAGAGCAGCGCCCATGCTTCCGCGAACTGTGCATCCAGCTGCACCGCGCGTTCGAGGTGCGCGAGGATGTTCTGGTGATCGTGGATCGCTGTGGTGAGCTTGTTCCAACCCGCCAAGCCACGCAGGTACGCATCGTAGGCGTCGGGATTCGTCGTTGAAGGAGCTGCGACGGCGGGCAAATCCCTGCGCGCGATGCGCGCGTGCAGCGACTCTGCCACCTTCGCCGCGAGGTCACTCTGCACCTCAAAGATGTCGGTGATCTTCCGGTCGTAAATCTCGGCCCAGACATGCTGATCGCGTGCAGCGTTGATCAGCTGCACGTTCAGCCGGACGCGGTCGCCGGCGCGCTGCACGCCGGCTTCCAACAGGTATGCCACGCCCAGTTCGGTGGCGATCTGGCGCACGTTCCGGCGTTTCTCCTTGTACTCGAGAGTGGAAGTGCGGGAGATCACCTTCAGATCCTCGATCTTCGCCAAGCGGGTGATGATCTCGTCCTGAATGCCATCTGCGAAATATGCGTCGGCAGGATCAGCACTGCGGTTGTCGAACGGCAGAACGGCGATCGAGCGATCCAGCTCACCACCTGCTGGTTGTTTGGGGGAGTGGGTGAACCAGAACAGCGCCACCGCGCAGGCAGCAGCGACTGCGATGATCCACTTCAATGCATGTCCGGTGCGGCGGGTGATCGACTGTTCCGGCGGAACGTCCTCTGCGCGCTTCACGCCCTCCGGCGTCAACTCGAACGCCCACGCGAGCACCAGTGCGACAGGAAATCCGAGCATCACCACCGCGATCACGAGTTTGGTGGCCCAGTTCGGAATCTCCAAGACTGGAAACGTGGCGGTGGCGATCTCTACCACAAGCCACGCCACGACGGCGTAAGCCACCGCAACTTTGTAGACATTGCGCCGCTTCAGCTCCGCGAAGAAGTTCTTGAGGTTCATGGGGCCGTTTCCTGGGCCAGTTGTTGGAATCGCGGATCATTGCGGATGCTGTCCCACTCGGGATTCAGGCGCAGATCGGCAGTGGAAAGCGAGAGATGATAAGTTTCCTGTAGCAGCCGGCCGAGCAGCGGAATGGCGCGATCCGCATCGCCCAGCAACGCATACCCACGCGCCAACGTTTCCTGCGATTCGGGGAATGACCACTTGTCGTTCTCTGTCATCCGCAGCAGTTCGGCACCTTCACGCTCAACGGCTTCACGGGCGCCGCGCATGGCCGCCAGCAGGATCAGCTCTGAGCGAATCCACACACTGCGATCGCCACCGCGTTTTCGCTCTTCCAGCGTGCCGCGGATCTCGCGCATGGTCTGCAGGCCAGCCTCTCGATTGCCGCGCAGAATTTCGATCCTTGCAAGCGCTATTCGGGGCAAGAACAGCTCGAGCCGCTCCGGATTGGCGTTGCGCAGCACCTGTGACGTGATCTCTGCCGCACGGTCAAAGGCGCGGCGGTAGATCAGCAGCGATACGTAGCTGTGTGAGGCAATGCTCCCGTCGGTCCTCGGGACGGACTTCAACAGCTGCTCGACGCGTTCGAGATCGCCAGCTGCCAACAGGGCAAACGCTTTCTCGCCCACGATCGCGGGTTCTCCCGGTGCGATTGCAAGGGCGCGATCGAAGTAGGTGAGCGCCCCATCGAAGCGCCGTGCTCCGCGCTCGCTCCGCCCGATGCTTAACCAGATGTCGTTGTTCCGCGGGTCCAGCTTCGCGGCTTCGTGCAGCAGTTCGATCGCTTCGTCGAACTTCCCTTGCCGCCGTTTCACGAGCGCAGTGAGCAGAATCACATGCGCATCGTTGGGCGCGCGCCGCCGCGCTTCTGCGGCGTATTCCAGCGCCCGGTCGAAGTCCTGCAGGCAGTAGTAGTAGAAAGAAGTGGCGGCCGCGTGGGACTCGCTGGCATCAGGCGCAAGCCGCAATGCCATCTCCATCGCGTCCCGCGCACGGCCAAGCTGTTCCGGCGTGCCTTTCACCTGGAAGTATTCGAACGCTTCTCGATTAGCGAGCGCCGCCCAGGCAGCGGCAAACTCCGGGTCGAGCTCCACTGCTTCACGAAACGCGTCACGGTCTCCACTGGTGTTTGCACCGCGCACATCAAGCGCAAGCCCCCGCAGGTAGGCCTCGTAAGCACGAGGGTTCTCGGTGGCGGCGGAAGAGGCGATCTGCTGACCCTCGCGGCCGGTCAGCTTGGCTTCAAGTGCGCTCGCCACCCGCTGCGCGATGTCGCTTTGAAATTCGAAAATCTCACTCACTTTGCGGTCGTAAGTTTCCGCCCAAAGGTGCGCATCCGTGCCGGCGTTGATGAGCTGCACGTTCACGCGCACGCTGTCGCCGGTCTTCTGCACGCTGCCTTCCAGGATGTTTGCGACGCCGAGCTGCTTCGCGATTTCAGGCAGGTTATCCGGCGAGCTCTTGTAGCGCGATGTGGACGTGCGCGAGATGACCTTCAGATCCGCGATTTTTGCGAGGCGGGTGAGGATCTCGTCCTGAATCCCTTCTGCGAAGTAAGCGTTGTCCGGATCGCGGCTGAGGTTTTCGAACGGCAGCACCGCGATGCTTTTATCCAGTTGGCTGGGCGATGCGGCAGGCTTTGGTGCGCGCGTGAGAAGCCACATGCCCGCGCCGATCAGCAAAGCTGCAGTTGCAGATGCAGCTACGATGGCGGCACGGCTGCATTTGTCGGGCGGGGCGGGGTTACCGAAGTCCTCGCCGTAGAAATTCACCAGCTGAACGGTGACGCCGTGTTTCACTTCCACTTCGCCGAGGTCGTGCAGGTATGGCTGCCATTGGCGATATTGACCCAGGTCTTCGGCGACGCGCTTCGACATCAGGATGTGCCCCGCGTCTGCGCAATCCATGACCCGCTGCGCCATATTAATGCCGCCGCCGGCGACGTTTGACTGCTCGTTCAGGTCGATGATGTCGTTGACCGGCCCGGTGTGAATGCCCATGCGCACGCGCAGCTCCGGGTGTTGCTTCAGCGCACTGCTGATCTCCACGGCGCATTCCGCAGGTGCGTCCGGCGAAGTGAATAACACCAGCGCCACCCCGTCGCCGGTGGGCAGACGCTTCAGCTTGCACGATTCGTCCGCGCGGCGGAATTCAACGCTCGCGCGGATGATTTGGTTGAGCGTCTGCAGACATTCGCGCTGTTCGTCGTTGAGCAGGCGCGAGTAGCCGACGATGTCGATAAACAACACGTGGGCGAGTTTCAGTTGTTCGTTTGAGGCCATGCGGCGACGCAGCGGCAGAAACGTAGTAGACTCGCACTCTCATTTGCAGCAACGGAAAGGCCGCTGCCTTTTGACGCCAGTATTAGTGCGGCTGCAGCGGTGCTAGGTTGTTCGACTGTGGGTTTTCAGCTCGACTCCAACTACAAACCGCGCGGCGACCGGGGGCAGGCGATCGCGAAGCTGCTGAAGTCCATCAACCCAGCAGGTCGCGCTACATCGATTCACTAGACGGTATACGCA
>JACCZQ010000099.1 GCA_013695905.1 Chthoniobacterales bacterium | reverse complement strand
GGGTACGGGTGACAGAAAACCCGTTGCCATGGCGGGTTTAGATTTTCTCCAGGACCTGGCAATCGTGATGGTGGTGGCCGGCCTGGCCGGCTGGATCTGTCAGCGCGCCGGCTTGTCGTCAGTGGTGGGATTTCTGCTCGCCGGGATCGTGGTGGGACCTTACTCGCCGCCATTCGCGTTCGTGTCGGATCTCGATCGCATTCACACGCTCTCGCAGCTCGGGCTGGTGTTCCTGATGTTCTCCGTGGGGATGGGTCTGAGCATCCGGCGGCTGCGACGCATGGGGCTGGCGCTGGTGCTGGCGACGGCTTGCGGGGCGTTGATTGTGTTTGGCGGGGCGCGGTCGGCAGGGTTGCTGATCGGGTGGACGCCGGCGCAAAGTTTGTTCCTGGCGGCGATGCTGATGGTGTCGAGCTCCGCCATTATCAACAAGGTGCTGCATGAGATCGGCGCCACGCATGAGCCGCCGAGTCGCCGCGCGCTCGGCGTGACGGTGCTGGAGGATGTGGTGGCGGTGGTGATGCTGACGGTGCTCACCTCGGTGGCACACGCCGGCAGCGAGGCTGAGGCTGCTCCGCTGGGACAGACGCTCGGGCTCATTTTGATCTTCGTGATCGTGATCGTGATCGCGGGCCTGCTGGTGGTGCCGCGCGTGCTCGGGCAGCTGGCGCGCACGGCGGAGGTCGATCTCCAGACGATCCTGATCGTCGGCATGATCCTGACCGCGGCGCTGGTGACGGTGCAGGCGGGCTACTCGCTGGCGCTGGGGGCGTTTCTGCTGGGCGCGGTGGTGGCGGAGACAGCGCAGCGCGCACAAGTGGAGCGCTACGTGCAGGGGCTGCGCGATATTTTCACGGCGGTCTTCTTCGTCTCGATCGGGATGCTGATGGACATCCGGTTAATCGGGCAGGCGTGGATGATCGTGCTGCTGCTCGGTGTGTTCACGCTCCTGCTGCGGACGTTTGCCTGCACGGCGAGTCTGATTTTGATCGGGCATTCCACGAGAGACGCGGTGCGGTCGGGGTTGATGCTCACACCGATCGGGGAATTCTCGTTCATCATCGCGCAGCTCGGCGTGACCACGCGCGCCGCGCCGGAGTTAATCTATCCGCTGGCGGTGGGCATCGCGCTGTTCACCGCCTTAACGGCGCCTTTTCTCATCAAACATTCCGCGCAGATCAGCGGCGGCATCGAACGGCTGGAGCCGAAGTTTTTCAAGGAGCTGGTGGCGTTCTACCACGGGGCGCTGCGCAAGGTGCAGCAACGCCAGCAGGCCAACGCGGTGTGGCAGCTGTCGCGGCCGCGGCTGGTGCGGGTGGCGCTCGGCTTCCTGTTCATTACCGGGCTGGTGGCGTTCTCGCCGCGGCTCAATGTGGCGATCTTCGCGTGGGTGGGAGCGGGGTTGCCTTACCAGGAGGTGTGGAACATCGCGTTCTGGTCGGGCTTCGCGCTGACGGTGGCGGTGCCGCTCTATGCGCTCTGGAAAAACCTGGCGGCGCTCGCCACCATCTACGCCGAAGCGCTGGCGGGCGAAGGGGTGATGCGCGTGGCGGTGCAGGCGGGATTGCGGACGATCTTCGCGGTGCTGATCGCGAACTGGCTGTGGCTGCTGCTGCCGTGGGAACGCGCCGCGGTCTGGACGGCGGCGGCGGTGATCGTGCTCTTCCTGGTGCTTCTTTTTCTGCTGCGCCAAAAGCTCATGCTGCTCCACAGCAAGGTGGAGGTGGAGCTGGATGAGGTGCTCCTGGCGGCCGAGGAACGCCCGCTGCGCAAACAGCAGGAGCTGCTCCAACCGCATCGCGAATGGAACATTCACGTGCACGAGATCGTGCTGCCGGATCGCGCGGAATGCGCGGGGAGCAGCCTGAGCGATTTGCGGCTGCGCTCGCAATTTGGCTGCTCGGTCGCGGGGGTGGAGCGCCATGGTTATGCAATCCCGAATCCGCCGCCCGATCTGGTGCTTTATCCGGGCGACAAGCTGCTGCTGCTGGCGACGCCGGAGCAGATGGACGCGGTCCGGAAGTTCATCAACCGCACCAAACCGGCGGACGAAACGGCGGAGTTGATCGATGAAATCGAGATGCAGGGCGTGGTGGTTCCCACGCACGGTCCGGCGGCGGGCAACATGCTGATCGAGCTGGACATTCCGGCGATCACCGGCGTGCAGATTGTCGGCATCGAGCGCGACGGGAACCGGCTGCTCAATCCCGGGCCGTTCCAGGGCATCGAAGCCGGCGACCGGCTGCTGGCGCTCGGCACGGCGCCGCAGATTTCAGCGTTGACCCGGTGGTTGACCACACCGGCGCAAGCTGCACCACCACCCCCTGATGAATAAATATGAAACGAGAAGAGCCTGGACGGCGGGGCATCCGTATTATCTTTCGGATGAGGAGGTCGCCGGCCTGTCGGAGCACGGATCAGATCATTTGATCTCGAAGATCGTGCTGAGCAGCACCCGCGGCTCGGGTTAACTCATTCTGAACAGCGATGGCGGCGACTGGGGGAATGGCTTGCTCGGCTTTCGCTTCGGCCTCGGCGAGGAGACGGGCGGCGAGGCGGCCGAGGAGCCAGGTGAGCAGGAGCAGGAGGAGGAGACCGCCACCCCAGACGAGATATTCCCAGGTGCGCGGGTGGGTGCGGCCCTGCATGAGATTGAGGCCGAATTGCCCGAGCGTGCCGAGATAGACGTAAAGGAAAATGGCGGGCGCGCGGCCGATGAGGGTCCACATGAGGCAAGGCCAAAAGCGGATGCTGGTGATGCCGTAGATGTAGTTGATGAGGCTGACGGGGAAGAACGGATGCAGCTGGCTCAGGACGACGATCTTCCAGCCTTCGTGCTCGATGCTTTCATCGAGGTGCGCCCATTTCGGCTGGCGGCGGAGGAGGCGCTCGATGCGTTTGCGCCCGAGCACGCGGCCGATCCAAAAGGCGGCGGCGGCAGCGAACATGTTTCCGACGAGGACGAGGAAGAATCCCCACCAGAGGCCAAAGAGCAGGCCGCTGCCGAAACTAAGCACGCCGCCGGGAAGCAGGAGCAGATTGCAGACGGCGATGAGGAATGGGTAGATGATCGGTCCCGCGGCGCCAGCGGTGGCGGCTTTCTGCTCCGCCCAGGTGACGGTCTCCACCACCGGGACGAAGAGCGCGACGAGCAGCAGCGTCACTGCGATGATCCCGAGGCTAACGAGATTGAAGAGGAAAGAAGAAGCGGGTTTAGCCATGGGCTGCTGCGACGCCATCCCTGCTCGAAGGCAGCTTGTGAGTCAATCGAGGAAGCCGTCGCAGGCGGCTGGCGCTCACCACGTTTGAGCATCGGTTAAGAACCGGAAAGGCGCGAGCTGCGAATCAGAAGGATGCGCGCGGTCTGGGAGATATTGAAACAAGCGGTGCGGCAATGGCAGCAGGACCGCGCCTTCGAGTTGGCGGCGGCGCTGTCTTTCTATGCGATTATCTCGCTCGCTCCCGCGGTGACGATGACGCTGTCGGTGGCGAGCATTTTCTATGGCGAAGAGGCGGTGCGCGGCGAACTCGTGAATCGGGTGGAAGGTGTGGTGGGGGAACCGGGCGCAGAGGTGATCCAGGACATTCTGGCGAGCACGGCGGAGAACCGGTCCGGCATTTTTGCGCTGGTGAGTCTCGGGATGCTGCTGGCGGGGGCGTCGCTCGTGTTCGTGCAGCTGCAGAGCGCCTTGAACACCGTCTGGAATGTGGCGCCGAAACCAACGCTGACGTTTTGGTACACGGTGAAGCTGCGGCTGCTCTCGATGGGGCTGGTGCTGAGCGTCGGCTTCGTGCTGCTCGTCTCGATGGTGCTGAGCGCGGTGCTCTCGGCGCTGCAGGACTTCATCACCGGGATCTATCCGATGGCGGGGGCGCTGTGGCACGGGGGCAATTTCGTGATCGGCATCGTGGTGGCGGCGCTGATGTTTGCGGCGTTGTTCAAGCTGCTGCCGGATGCGCGCATCGCGTGGAGCGATGTGTGGGTGGGGGCGTTCATCACGTCGCTTCTTTTCAATGTCGGGCGGTTGGCGATCGGGCTTTACCTCGGGCAGACGGCCGCCGGCTCAGCCTACGGCGCGACGGGTTCGCTCATCACGCTCCTGCTCTGGATTTACTACTCATCGCTGGTGATGCTCCTGGGTGCGGAGATTGCACAGGTTTACGCGCGGCGTTTCGGTAAATGCATCGCGCCGTCGCGGCATGCATATCGGATCAGCTCGGTGCGATTGCCGGTGGATGAGGAGGGCAATCCGCACATCCCGGCGCAGGAGCGCGCCGAGATCAAGGAAAAGGCGGCGGCGTTGCCGTGAGATGCGGCAATTGTTTCCATCGAGCCCGCGCGGCTGTATGACAACAGACGCTGACATGGTGCGCGGATGAAATTTTTCACTTCGGAGCTGGCGTATTTTCTCCGGACCGCGCCGACGCGGCGGAACATCAGCTTGTTGTTCCGCTTCTTCGGGGTGCTGGCGGCGCTGGTGACGGTGTATAGCGTCATTTTTCACGTCCTGATGTTGCAGGAGGGGCGGCAGTTCAGCTGGGTGACCGGGTTCTACTGGGCCCTGACCGTGATGAGCACGCTCGGGTTCGGCGACATCGTGTTCACGAGCGATCTGGGGCGCGTCTTTTCGGTCGTGGTGCTGCTCTCGGGGATGGTGTTTCTCCTGATGCTGCTGCCGTTCACGTTCATCGAATTTTTCTACGCGCCGTGGATGAAGGCACAATCGGAGGCGCGGGCGCCCCGGCGGTTACCGGCGGACACAAAAGGGCACGTGATCCTGACGAATTACGATCCGGTGACGATCTCGTTGATCCAACGGCTGAAACGTTACGGCTACAAATACGTGCTCGTGGTCGGCGATCTGCAGGAGGCGCTTCTGCTCTATGATCTCGGGATCAAGGTGCTCTTCGGTGAGGTGGACCGGCCGCAGACCTACCAGCTGGCGCAGGTGGGGAACGCCGCCATGGTGGCCGCGACCGGCAGCGATGTGGTGAATACGAACATCGCGTTCACGGTGCGCGAGCTCTGCGCGGAGGTGCCGGTGGTGGTGACGGCGAACTCGAAGGATTCGGTGGATATCCTGCAACTCGCTGGCAGCTCGAAGGTGATTCAATTGCCGGAGATGATGGGGCAGGCGCTGGCGCGGCGTATTACCGGAGTGGACGCGCGCGCGCACATCGTGGGGCAGCTGGAGGAGATCCTGATCGCGGAAGCGACGGCAGCCGGCACACCGCTGGTCGGGAAAACACTCGCGGAAAGCAAGCTGCGCCAGACCGCTGGCGTGACGGTGGTGGGGATGTGGAAACGCGGTGCGTTCGAGCTCGCGAACGCGAATACCTTGATCGAGGCGAACTCGGTGATGGTGCTGGCCGGCTCCGAGGAGCAGCTGCACGCCTACGACGAGCTGTTCTGCATCTACCATGTG
>JACCZQ010000073.1 GCA_013695905.1 Chthoniobacterales bacterium | reverse complement strand
ACGATGTTCTCCTTCATCAGGTCGAGGAGATCGACTCCGCCGGCTTTGAAGAGCGCCGGATTCGCCGTTTTGCCGTTGCGCACGAGCGCTGCTTCCGCAGCCGTGGCGGCGCCGTGGCCAAATGCGTCTGCCAGCGTCGCCGGCTCCGTCCATTGGAAAGGATTCATATGGCGGCTCCGGATTTCGAGGCGGCGGCGAGCAGCGTCGGCAGGACGTTCTGCGGGTTCATCGGCAGGTCGTGCATGCGAACGCCGGTCGCGTTATAAACTGCGTTTGCGACCGCCGCGGCGGTGGCGACCAGCGCCGGCTCGCCAATGCCGCCGGCGTCGGTCGAGCTGCGGCCGAAGTATTCCTCGAGGATCACGATGTCGATCTGCGGCGTCTCACGTGCGCCCAGGATTTTGTATTGATCGAGGTTGGCGTTCATCATCACGCCGCTTTTCGCGTCGAGGATCCGGTTCTCATAGAGCGCCCACGACAGTCCCTGGATAATGCCGCCGTTGATCTGGCTCTCCAGCTGCAGCGTGTTCATCGGCCGGCCGCAATCATGCACCGCCACGATCCGCTCCACGAAGACGCGACCGATCTCCACATCCACCGCCACCTGCACGAACTGCACGCCGCCGTAGCGGATGCGTTTCATCCCCTTCAGCTCGTCGCCGTCGTAATCTTCGCTCCGGCTCGCGGTGGAGGAAATCTGCTCCGTCCGGAGCGTGGCAGCGGCTTCCTTGAAGCTCATCGGTTTGCCGGCGGCGGCCGGGGGAGTGATGCGGCCGTCCGCCATCGCGAGCTCTTCCGGCTGCACCTTCAATTTCTGCGCGACCTGCGCGAGCAGCTGCTGGCGAACGCGCCACGCCGCATTGCGCGCAGCAGGTGTGATGGAGCCGGTCGTGACGCTGCCGCCGGAGGAGGGACCAGCCGGGAACATCGTATCGCCGATGCGCACCGTCACGTCTTCCGCGTTGATGCCGAGCTCCTCCGCCACGACCTGCGCGAGCACCGTGCGGATGCCGGTGCCGATATCCTGCACACTTGACATCAACTCCACCGAGCCGTCCTTCGTGATCCGCACCTCGCACGAGGAATCCATACTCACGAAGCGCGGCCATTCTGATTGCGCGAAGCCGATGCCGCGCTGGAGCGGACCTGCATCTGCGCCGGCTGGTTTGCGTTTGGCCCAGCCGATCTTCTCCGCACCGATCCGGCGCTGTTCCTTGCGCATCGGGCTCGGGTCGATTTTGTCGCGGAGCGCGAGTGGGTCTAACGAGAGCTTCTCCGCGAGGTCGTCGATCGCCTGCTCAAGCGCAAAAGCACCCTGCGGCTGGCCCGGCGCGCGGAAGGCGCAGCCTGGCCCCGCGTGCGTGAAGACGTCGTACTGCTCACCTTTGAAATTCGGGCAGGTATACATCGCCTGCGCCGCCCAGCCGACGCCGGCGCCGAGTCCCACACCCGCGGTGCCGTAGGAGACGAGATCGATCGCGGTGAGGGTGCCGTCCTTCTTCGCCCCGATGCGCAGCTTCTGGTGAGTCGCGGGGCGGTTGCCGACGGCGACGTGTTCCTCCCGCCGGTCGAGCATCATCCGCACAGGTGCGCCGGCTTTCTTCGAAAGATGCACCGCGGCGACGCCGTAATTACCGGGGCCGAACTTCGCCCCGAATCCGCCGCCCATGAATTCCGTGATGACGCGGATGCGGCTCTTCGGCAGCTCGAACAATTCCGCGAGATCGGAGCGGACGCCGGAGGTGCCCTGCGTCGAGGCGTAGACGGTCAGCTGGTTCGGCTGCCAATCGGCGACCACCCCGTGCGTCTCGAGCGCGGAGTGGGTCTGCACTTGCGTGCGAAATTCGCCGTCAACGGTCACGTCGGCTTCTGCAAAACCTTTGCTGACATCTCCGCGCGGGCCGCCGAAGAGACTCTCCGTCGTGGGGCCGCGGACGTTCCCTTCCTGCGGCAGTCCCTTCGTCGCGCCGCCACCGCCGCCGCTCGCTTCTGCTTCGGTGGGGCCTTGGAACACGAGCGGCGCGTTTGCTTCCCGCGCGGCTTCAAACGTGGCGACGGACGGCAGCACCTCGTAGTCGATCTTGATCAGGCGGAGCGCTTCGTTTGCCGCTGCTTCCGACAGCGCGGCGACGGCGACGATTGGCTGGCCCACGTAACGAATGAGCGGCGGTTTGCCACCGGTCGGCGTCGCTTTCAGTTTCGCGTGCTCCGGTTCGCGCTCAACCGCGCCGCCGGTGACGGTGTCCAGCACATGCACCGCGCGCACTGCCGGGTGGCGCTCGGCTGCACTTGTGTCGATGGAGCGAATCCGCGCGTGCGCATGTGGCGAACGCAAGATGCGGCCGTGCAACATGCCCGGCAGCTTCACGTCGGCGGTGTAACGCGCGACGCCGGTGACCTTCAGCTCCGCGTCGAGGCGGCGGGTGCGTTTGCCGATCACCCTTAACTTCTCGTTAGGCGGAAGTGCCGGCGGTTCGTCGTGCGGCACGTTGCGTTCCACTTCGGCGAGATTGACGCCGGGGATGCCGACCGCCACCCGCATCTTGCGTGTGGGAGGATTGACTCCCGGCAACGTGCCGGTCGCTTTCTTGCTCGGATCTTCCTCCTCGGCCATCAGCTTGCCTTCCCCTGCTGGGAGGCGTTCAGCACCGCCTCGAACACTTTCGGATACGTGCCGCAACGGCAGAGATTGCCGCTCACCGCGGTTTTGATTTCATCCGGTGACGGCTTCGGATTGCTCTTCAACAACGCGGCGCAGCTCATCACCATGCCGGGTGTGCAGAAGCCGCACATCGAGGCGTCGCAGTCGATGAACGCCGCCTGCACGGGGTGCAGTTGTTTGTCGTTCGCGATGCCTTCGACGGTGGTGATCTCGCGCTTTCCAACTTCAATCGCGAGCGTCATGCAGGAGCAAACCGGCGCGCCGTCGACGAACACAGTGCAGGCGGAGCAGGCGCCGCGATCGCACACCACTTTCGTGCCGGTGAGATCGAGCTCGTCGCGGAGTGCGTCGGCGAGAGTGGTGCGGGGCTCGACCGCGAGCTGCCGCGC
>JACCZQ010000035.1 GCA_013695905.1 Chthoniobacterales bacterium | reverse complement strand
TCCCTGTTCCCGACTGGGTGGGGCTTACCGCCACCGAGATGGTGGAATCAGCCGCCCGGGGCGACCTGGACCTGCTCTATTGCCTCGGCGGAAACTTCCTCCGCACGTTGCCGGAGCCGGAGTATGTCCGCGAGGCGCTGGCAAACGTCCCTCTGCGCGTGCACCAGGACATCATCCTGACCGATCAGATGTTCATCCCCGCCCGCGAAGCGGTGCTGCTCCTGCCGGCGAAAACGCGCTACGAGCAAGACGGCGGCGGAATTGAAACCAGCACCGAACGGCGCGTCATGTTTTCACCCGAAGTGCCGCGACAGCTCGGCGAAGCGAAAGCCGAATGGAAGATCCTGCGCGACATCGCTGCTGCAGTCCATCCGGAGCGCGCGCACCTGCTCGGTTGTGAGACAGGTCAGCAGATCCGCGAGGAGATCGCGCAGGTGGTGCCCTATTACGATGGCGTGCAGCACTTCCGGGAAACCGGCGACGCCATTCAGTATGGCGGCCGCCACTTGTGCGAAGACGGCAAGTTCCCGACGCCCGACGGCCGTGGGCATTTCCGCGTCGTCGATCTGCCGGAGCTGCAACGCCCGGCTGGCACGTTCCACGTCAGCACGCGGCGCGGAAAGCAGTTCAACACCCTCATCTACGCCGAAGTCGACCCGCTGAACGGCGCCGCCCGCGATGCCGTCTTGATGAACCCCGAAGACGCCGCCGGGCTGCACCTGCGCACGGGCGATCGCATCGCGCTGGTGAACGATGTCGGCCGCTACGAAGGCCGTGCCTTTCTGGCGCCGATCGCGCCTGGTAATCTGCAGATCCATTGGCCGGAGGGAAACGTCATCATCCAGCGCGGAGTCATCGACAAGATCGGCGGGGTCCCCGATTACAACGCGCTGGTCCGCATCGAGCGCTGCCAGCCAGCGGCCGAGCCACACGCCAGCACCATCGGCGCACCCGCCGCCGATCAGCCCGCCAGCAGCAACGGCGACATGAGCCACGTGCCGCCATTCGGCGAGAAGGAATGATGCTGCCGGCGAGCCGCAGTGTCGTTGTCGCTCGTTACGAACGCGAACAGCTCCAGCAACGCGCCGACCACATCGCCGCTGAAGAACCGCTCGAAATTCGGGTGGAAGATCACAGCGTCGCCGTCGTCATGCGCACACCGGGACACGACCGTGAACTCGCCGCCGGTTTCCTGGTCACGGAGAATATCATCCACTCAGCAGCGGACATCTTCGACATCACGATGTGCGGCAGCAGCGAGGAGGACAACGTCGTCAACGTGACGCTGCGAAATCCCGGCAGCTTCGACGCAGCCAAACTCACGCGAAATGTGTTGAGCTCCTCCAGCTGCGGCATCTGCAGCAAAGCCACCATCGACGCGGTGCGGCAGCAATTCGCGCCAATACAATCCGACTGCCGCGTCTCCGCCGACGTGATCTTCCGCCTACCGAAATTGCTGCGCGAAAATCAACAAACCTTCGAGCAAACGGGCGGCCTCCACGCCTGCGCGCTGTTCGATCCCGAGGGCAACCTCCTCTCGCTCCGCGAAGACGTCGGCAGACACAACGCGCTCGACAAGCTCATCGGCCACGCCCTCCTGCAGAACCAGCTCCCGCTCCGCAACCAGCTGCTCCTTCTCAGCGGCCGTGTCTCCTTTGAGATGATGCAGAAAGCCCTCGCCGCCGGCATCCCAATCGTGGCGGCGATCTCCGCCCCCACCTCACTCGCGGTCGAGTTCGCTCACGCAAACAACCAGACGCTGATCGGTTTCCTCCGCGGCGACACCATGAACATCTACACCGGCGCCGAGCGCCTGCTATAGGGCACCCCCGAACTAATCACTCGACGCGCTTCCCGCTTCGCATCAGCTTCCCCGAACTTCAACGACTCACCCATCTGATGAATCTCACCCGCCGTCTCGCCTCCCTCCTTTGCGCCACTCTCGCATTCACCTGCCTCGCGCTCGTCGCAACAGCCGACGAAGGCATGTGGACGTTCGACAATTTCCCCGCCAAACAAGTGCAGCAGAAGTTCGGCTGGGCCCCCGACAAAGCGTGGCTCGACCACGTCCAAGCCGCCTCGGTGCGGCTCACCGGCGGTTGCTCGGCCTCGTTTGTCTCGCCCGACGGTCTCGTGCTCACCAATCACCACTGCGTGAGCACCTGCATTCAGAACCTCTCCACCGCAGAGCAGGATTACATCGAGAACGGCTTCATCGCCGAGACGCGCGATCAGGAACGCCTCTGCCCGGGCCAGCAGGCGGAAGTCGTCACCTCGATCAGCGACGTCACCCCGCGGGTGCAGACCGCCCTTGGCAAAAAGACCGGCGCCGAGCTCGCCAAAGCGCGCGACGCCGAAATCGCGGCCATCGAGACCGAGT